>DASTEU010000381.1:0-2313 GCA_035709325.1 Candidatus Limnocylindrales bacterium
GTGGCCGGAACCGCCCAGCCCGAGCACGGAAGGAGCCGCCATGAACTTCAACAGCATCCTCATCGGGTCCGAGGACCCCGCGCGCCTGACGCCGTACTACACGCGCCTCTTCGGCGAGCCCGGTTGGAACGACGGCGGGTACACCGGCTGGCTGATCGGGACCGGCGCGATCACGATCGGCCCGCACAGCGAGGTCAAGGGCTCCAACCGCGAGCCCGGCCGCCTGATCTGGAACATCGAGACGAGCGACGTCAAGGGCGAGTTCGAACGCCTGACGGCCGCCGGGGCCTCGGTCGTCCGGGAGCCGTATACCTTCGACGAGCAGCCGGACGCCTGGATCGCCACTCTGTCCGATCCCGACGGCAACTACTTCCAGCTCGTCAGCCCGATGGGACCGCCCGAGGGCTGAATGGCGCCGCGGACGACAGAATCCGACATCCGCTGGAGGGCCTCGCGATGACCGCCGAACCGAGCGACATCTTCGAGCTCCGTCACGCCGCGACCGATCGCGCGACGATCGTCGTCGTGCCGGAGCGCCGGATGCTCGCGATCGACAGGCTCGGCGATCCGCGAGCCTCGGACTTCCTCTTCGCGGGCGAGACGCTCCGGAGCGCCCGCGAGCTCCTCCGGGCCCGGGTCGTTCGGGAGCACGGCGTCAAGGTCCCGCCGGCCGTGCTGGAGTGCGCCTGGTGGACGCACCCCGAACCGCCGAGCGCCGACCTCGCTGCGGCGTTCGCCGATCGCCGGACGTGGCACTGGCAGCAGATGGTCGAAGTCCCGCCGGAGGCGAGCGACGAGGACGCCGCGGCGGCGATCGAGGACGCTCGTTCGGGGGCCGCCGGACCGGCACCCTTCGTCCGGCTCATCCGCTTCGCCGAGGGCCGGTCGGCCCAGATCCTCCACGTCGGCGGGCCCGCGACGCAGCCGCGCTCGGTCCAGGCGCTCTACGAGGCGGTCGCGGCGGCGGGCCTCCGGCCGCACGGCCACCTCCACGAAATCCGGACGGCCGACCACGATCGGGTCCCCGACGGCCGAGCCCGTTCGATCCTTCGGCTGCCGATCGAATCCTGACGATCGCGCCCGAGGCCGATCCGGCCGGGAGCGACGAGGATCAGCGGGCGCTGATCGACTCGAGATATCGGTGCGCGGCCGCGATGTCCCGAATCGGATCCTGCGGTTCGTCCTGCTCGACGACGTACCACTCGACTCCCGCCTCGTCTCCCGCGGCGACGATCGCAGCCATGTCGAGGGTTCCCTCCCCCGCCGGCGCGTCGCGGGGCTCGGCCCCGGCCGCACGATCCTTCACGTGGAGGAGGCGGACGCGATCGCGGTGGGTTCGGATCAGCTCGACGGGATCCCGCCCGCCGGCCGCGGCCCAGTAGACGTCGAGTTCGATCTCGACCTCGGGGGCGAGCTCGGTCAGCAGGACGTCCCAGGCGGTCGTCCCCTCGAGCGGGGCGAACTCGGACGCATGGTTGTGATAGCCGAGGGCGATGCCCCGCTCGGCCAGGCGCCCGGCGATGCCGCTCAGCTCCGCCGCGAGTCGCCGGACGCCGTCGACCGTCGCTTGCTCGTCGTCGGGAAGCGATGGCACGACGACGCGGGGGCATCCGAGCCCGACCAGCCAGTCGGCGACCTCGTCGGCGTCGCTTCGCAGTCGGTCGAGGCCCTGATGGGCGGCGACCGCCCGCAGCCCCGCCTCGGCGAAGAGGGACGCCAGCCGGCCGCGGGCGGCCTCCGGCAGCCCGGCGATCTCGACGAACCGGTAGCCCGCCTCGGCCACCGCCCGCAACGTGCCGGCCAGGTCGTCGGCGGCGAGGCGCCGGACGGTGTAGAGCTGGACGGCGATCTGATCCGCGCGCACGGCCCGACGATAGATCATCGCGCCGCGGTCCGCCCGATCGCGTAGCCTCAGCGCGTGACCCCGCTCGGCATCGGCATCGTCGGCACCGGCAACATCGCCGGCGGCTATGCCCGCGACATCCTCACCCACCCCGCGATCCGCCTCGTCGCCGCGACGGACCTCGACGCCGCGCGCCTCGCACAGTTCGGCGCCGAACACGGCTGCCGGGTCCACGCGACGCTCGACGAGCTCCTCGCCGACGGCGGCGTCGACATCGTCGTGAACCTGACGGTTCATCACGCCCATCACGCCGTCACGAAGCGGGCCCTCGAGGCGGGCCGCCACGTCTACAGCGAGAAGCCGCTCGCCCTTCGGACCGCCGACGCGCTCGAGCTCGTCGAGCTCGCCCGGACCCGCGGGCTGCGCCTCGGCTGCTCGCCGTCGACGTTCCTCGGCGAGGCCCAGCAGAC
>DASTEU010000382.1:0-3217 GCA_035709325.1 Candidatus Limnocylindrales bacterium
AGATGGCGACGGCGCTCGAGGAACAGGAACGGATGCGCCGGGAGTTCATCGCGAACGCCGCCCACGAGCTGCGGACGCCGCTGACGAACCTGCAGGGCTACCTCGAGGCGCTGCGCGATGGCGTCATCGAACCGGACCGCGCGACGTTCGAGTCGCTCTGGGACGAGGCCGACCGGCTCGTCCGCCTGTCGCGCTCCCTGGACACGCTTGCGGCCGGCGATGCCGGCGGCGCGCCGCCGGTGGCGACCGAGATCGACCTCGGCGCGGTCATCCGGGCGGCCGTCGATCTGGCCCGCCCCGCCGCCCTCGGTGCCGGCCTCGAGCTCGACGTCGCGGTCCCCGACCGCCTGCTCGCCCGGGGCGACCCCGACCAGCTGGCCCAGGTCGCCGGCAACCTCCTCCAGAACGCGATTCGCTACACGCCGAGGGGCGGCCGGATCGGCGTCCGGGCGGAGCGCCGCCCGGGCGACGTCCTCGTCTCGATCACGAACACCGGCGAGGGCATCCCGGCCGCCGACCTGGACCATGTCTTCGAACGCTTCTACCGCGTCGAGAAGTCCCGTGACCGGGCTCGCGGCGGAGCGGGGATCGGCCTCGCGATCGTCCGCCAGCTCGTCGAGGCGGCCGGAGGCTCGGTCGGCGCGGAGTCACGCGACGGCCAGACCCGGTTCTGGTTCAGCCTCCCGGCCTGACCCCTCGAACGAAGGGTCGGCCGCCGCGGCCGGCCCGCTCGCCGAACGGCCGCCGGTCAGCCGCCGATCGAGAGCTGCCAGGCGTCGTCGAGCGCGACGCCCTCGCGCAGTCCCCCGAAGAGGAGGAGCCGTGATCCCGCCGGGTCGGCGACGAGCGTCGAGCCGGACCGCCCGCTCGGACGGTCACCGCTCGGCGATGCCTCGGTCCAGGCGAGCGTCGCGAGATCGAGCGTCCAGAGGTCGCGGAGCGTGCCGCCGTCCTTGGCCCCGCCACCGAAGACGAAGGCCGTGCCGTCGATCGCCGCGAGCGCATACAGCTGGCGGGCCGGCGGCGGCCCGTCTGAGATGCTCGTCCACTCGCCGGTCGTGCCCCTCGACCAGAGATCGCCGATCGCCGGCGTGCCGGTCGTCTGGCCGGCGTAGATCACGAGGCGCCCGTCGGGCGTCCAGAGGCAGTCGTGGAGGCAGCGGATCGGGGCGATGCGGCCGGCGGCGGTCTCGTCCGTCCAGCGGCCCGCCGCGAAGTCGTAGGCCTGCGTGTCGTCGAAGCGGCCGCTGTCCGCGGTGAATCCGTGGCTGATCCAGAGCCGCCCGTCGGGGCCGAGCGCGGCACACGAGCCGTAGCGGGCGGCCGGCACGGGCCCGTCGGTCGGGAGCTCGCGCCAGCGGTTCGTTCCCGGATCGTAAGCCCAGAGGTCGTCGAAGAACGTGCTGCCGCGCTGGCCGGACCAGACGACGAGGCCGACCCCCTCGACCCACGTGCCGGTGTGGCCGAAGCGGGCCTCCGGGCGGGGCCCTTCGGGCTCGATCGCGAGCCAGGTGTCGGTCTCGAGATCGAACCGCCAGAGATCGTCGAAGACGGTCCCCAGGTCGCGCCCGCCGAACAGGTAGGCGACCCGGGCATCGGGATCGAGCGTCCAGGTGTGGTCCTCGCGGCCGGCCGGCCGCGGCCCGGAGACTTCGAGCGGCGCCCAGGCGAGGGCCGCGGGCCCCGAGGGCGCCGTCGTGGCCGACGGAGGCGGCGGAGACGGTTCGGCGGACGGCCCGGTCGGCGATGGCGACGACGAGAGCGACGCGGAGGGCGAGGCGGAGGCGGATGTGCCGGGCGACGCGGTGGTTCCGGAGGAGCAGGCGCCGAAGAGGGCGACCGCGGCGAGCGCGATGAAGGCGTGGCGTAGGGCGTGGCGTGGCGTGTGCATCGGCGGATGATCACACGGCGTCGATGACGGTCCGATGTCACCGGACTCCAGGACCACGGCCGAAGTCACCGCGGTTCCCGATGACCGTGGGTGCATCAGGGGCCGAGGCGGGGTCTCCTGCCGCCGAAGTCACCGCGGTTCCCGATGACCGTGGGTGCATCAGGGGCTAAGGCGGGGTCTCCTGCCGCCGAAGTCACCGCGGTTGCCGATGACCGTGGGTGCATCACGCGCCGGGGCGGCGTCCGGTCAGTTTCGATCCACCTCGACGACGACCTTGATCGCCGACTCGTCATCGACGAGCCGCCGGAGCATCTCGGCGTGGCCCCCGAGGCCGTCGATCCGGGTCGTGATCAGCCGCTCGAGCCAGCCGGGGTGGAAGGCCTCCGCCCGGAGCAGGTCCTCGACCGCCTCCTCGAAGTCCTCGCGGGCGGCGTTCACCGTGCCGACCATGACCTTGTTGCCGAGGACGAAACCCTGGTTGATCGCGTCGGTCGGCAGCTCGGCCGCCTCGTCGCCGCCGGTCACCGACGTGAGGACGAGCACGCCGTTGCGGGCCACGATCCGGGCCGCGCCGAGCGCGAGCGGGCTGTGGCCCGTTGCGTCGACGATCAGATCGAGCGGCCCGCCGGCCGCTGCCAGGTCGTCGAGCGTCGCGCTTCCCGAGCTCAGGTATCGCCCGCCGAGGGCCTCGACGAGCTCGCTGTTGAGATAGGGCGGCTCACGTCGCGAATAGACCGTGACGTCGAGCCCCCGAAGGCGCAACGCGAGCGCGAACAGCAGGCCGATCGTCCCGGCACCCATGACCGCCGCCCGGGCCGGCCGCCAGACCCGCAGCCGGCGCTGGATCTCGAAGGCCTGGCGGATGCCCTTCTCGGCGATCGACAGCGGCTCCAGCAGGACACCGACCCGCTCGAGCGACTCGGGCAGCGGCACGAGATTGGCGGCGTCCTCGACGAAGGCCTCGGCGAGGAAGCCGTGGAGCCCGTTGATCCCGCGCTCGAGGACCACGTCGTCGGTCGTCATGTCGGGCAGGCCGATGCGGTCGTAGATCGAGCCGCCGGGTCGGCGCACCGTGGGCACGACCAGCGTCCCCGGCCGCAGGGATGCCGGCGCGTTCGAGCCGACGGCGGCGACTCGCCCCAGGCCTTCGTGGCCCAGGATCAGGTACTCGTCGCCCTCGGGCGCCGCGCCGTATTCGGCGTCGACGACCTCCCGATCCGTCGCGTCCACGCCGACCCGGATGACGTCCACGAGCACGCCTCGCCCGCCAGGCACCTCGTCCAGCCTCGGCCGCGGGACCGCGCGGAGATGGAGCGATCCCGGCCG
>DASTEU010000383.1:0-2970 GCA_035709325.1 Candidatus Limnocylindrales bacterium
ATGCCGCATCACTCGACGAGGCGGCGATCGCGCTCGACAACGCCGCGCTCAGCGACGCGGCTCTGGCCTGGCGCGGCGTCGCGGACCGCTGGGAGGAACTCGCCGATGCGGCCGTGCCGCCGGATCTCGACGGCGCCGCCGAGGCGGTCGAGGCGGTCGAGACCCTCCACGACGCGGTGATGGCCGGCGAGCAGAGTCGGTCGCGTGTGGGCGCGGCCGCGACGACCGCGTGGGCGATCCGGGATCGCTACGCTGACGCCTTCCCCCTGCCGGCGGATCGCGTCGCGGCGATCCTCGAGGATCTCGGCGACCGTCTCGGCGCGATCTACCAGGCCGAGGTCGACGCGCTGGAGACGACCGCTCGGGCGATCGGCAGATGAGGCCTCAGCCGAGCAGGATTCGGCGCTGTCAATACCCCCCGGGAGTCTTGACGCCTGGGTGCTAGAATGACCGCGATCGGCTTGTCAAGACTTGACAAGCCCATACGTGTGTCCGGGCGCCGATGCGGAGGGCGGCGGACACGGGAGGTCGGGTTTGGCGGTCGGCGTCGCTGCCGAGGTCAAGAGCAAGCTCAGCGTCGTGGACGTCGTCGGCGAGTCGGTCCCGCTCAAGAAGGCCGGGTCGACGTTCAAGGGACTCTGCCCGTTCCACGGCGAGAAGACGCCGTCGTTCACGGTGACGCCGGCCCGCGACTCGTGGAAGTGTTTCGGCTGCGGCGAGGGCGGCGACATCTTCACGTTCGTCATGAAGCGCGACGGGCTCTCGTTCCCGGAGGCGCTCAAGGTCCTGGCCTCGAAGGCGGGCGTCGAGCTCGACGAGCGCACGACCCGCGAGGACGCCCGCAAGAAGCGCCTCCGCGACGTCCTCGAGAGTGCGATCGCCTTCTACCACGCGGTCCTCACCGCCTCGAAGACCGGCCAGGCGGCCCTCGACTACCTGCGCGGCCGCGGCTTCACCGACGAGACGATCGCGAGGCACCAGCTCGGCTTCGCGCCCGGAGGCTGGGACACGCTCACCCGGCAGCTCGCGGCGAAGCGCGACGTCCGCCCCGACGAGCTCGTCGAGGTCGGGCTGGCCCAGCCGCGCCGGTCGAGCCGGGGCGGCGTCTACGACCGGTTCCGGGAGCGGGCCATCTTCCCGATTCGCGACGCGAACGGCAGCCCGGTCGGGCTCGGTGGGCGGATCCTCGAGTCGGCGGCTGGCGCGGCCGGCGACGGTCGCGACCACGGCCCCAAGTACCTGAACTCGCCGGCGACCCCGCTCTTCGACAAGAGCCGGACGCTCTACCTGATCGACAGGGCCAAGGGCCCGATCCGCAAGTCCGGCCAGGCGGTGATCGTCGAGGGTTACACCGACGCGCTCATGGCCCACCAGGCCGGCTTCGACAACGTCGTTGCCTCGCTCGGCACGGCGCTCACGCCCGGGCAGATCGCCCTCCTGACCCGCTACGCCAAGCGGATCGCCCTCGCCTACGACGTCGATGCCGCGGGCGAGAAGGCCGGGACGTTCGGAGCCCAGGCGCTCGAGGTACTGATCGGCCAGCTCGCCGCAGCGGACACCGGCGTGGAGCTCGACGAGGTGCGCGTCGTCCGCCTGCCCGACGGCAAGGACCCCGACGAGGTCGTCCGCGAGGCGCCCGACCGCTGGCGCGAGGAGGTCCGGACCGCCCAGCCGATCGTCGACTACCTCATCGACTTCCACGCCCGCCAGGTCGACCTCAAGACACCCGGCGGCAAGGCCCGCTTCGTCGACGCGATCGCACCGACCCTCCGGGCGATCCCGAACCCGGTGATGCGCGACGCCTACCTCCAGACGATCCACACGGTCTCGGGCATCGAGGAGCGCTCGGTGCTCGAGATCCTCCATCGCCGGCCCGTCGCCGGGGATGCCGCGACCGGCCGGATCACCGCCGATGCCGTCCTCGCCTCGGCCGACGCCCTGCCGGTCGACCGGATCCTCGGCGCGATCACGCCGGTCGAGGAGGAGTTCCTGCGCCTCCTGCTGCTGGCACCGGACCAGCAGGCTCGGACCGTCGACGAGGTCGGCCCCGACCAGTTGCCGAGCCAGCCCGCCCGAGAGCTCTTCCGGGCGATCGTCCTCCAGCGTGCGCCCGACGACCACGGCGTCCGCCCGCCGTTCTCGATGTCGGCGCTCATCGCCGGTCTCGACGATTCGACCCGGGAGCTGGCCCAGGCGATCCTCGCGAAGCCCTCGCCGGACCTCGCCGTGCTGACGGCCGAGCGGATCATGTACGCGGTCGACCGGTGCCTGCTCCAGCTCGAGCGGCGCAAGCTCGACGAACGCGCCGACTGGGTCGCCGGCGAGCTGCTGGCGGCCGAGGGGCGCGGCGACCGCGAGTCGGTCGGCCGGCTCGTCGCCCTGCAGCTCCAGAACAACGAGGCTCGGAGGTCGGTCGATCGGCAGATCGAACAGGCCACCGTGCTGGTCCGCGCATGACATCGACGGTCGCGCCCGAACGCGCCCAACGAACGCAGTTTCGACTCGTCACTAGGCCCTCAGGAGGAGGAATCGATGCCTGATCCCCTGGACAAGCAGCTCGTGGAGGCCGTGCTGACCCGTCCCCGGCGCGCCCGCGCCGACGTCGAGGAAGCGAAGCTGGCGACGCGCGGCCTGCGGGCCGCCAAGGTCAACCTGCCGAAGGTCGCCGAGAGCGACGAGGACGAGGACGAAGACCTCGAGCTCGAGGGCGAAGAAGCCGCTCCGGAGGGCGACGTCAGCGTCGAGGTCGTCGGAGCCGACGGCGAGGCGGTCGAATCCAAGCTGCCGGCGGATGCGCCCGCGAAACTCGACCCGGCCGAGGTCGAGGAGCCGACCCCCGAGGACCTCGAGGCGATCTCGGCCGACATGATCGGGATCGACGACCCGGTCCGGATGTACCTCAAGGAGATCGGCAAGGTCGCCCTGCTGACCGCCGAGGAGGAGGTCGTCCTCGCCAAGGCGATCGAGCTC
>DASTEU010000384.1:0-2791 GCA_035709325.1 Candidatus Limnocylindrales bacterium
CGGCGCATCGTCCGCGCTGCCGCCGGTCGAGACGTAGAGCTTCGGACCGTCCACGTCGACCCAGGCGAGACCGTGCGCGCCGCCGTCGACCTCCGTCGTCGAGACGACGTCGCCGGTGGCCGTTGCCACGAACGTCACGCCGTCTGCCGTGGCGATCGCGATCCGGGGCACGTCCTCGATCGCGAGCCCGGCCAGGCGGCCGTCGGCGATCGCAGCCTCGAGGTCGGCCCGCCGGTCCGAACCGCTGAAGCCGGCAATGACCGTCCCTTCGGCGGCCGCCGCCAGCCGGTCCTGATACGTCGCGGCGTCGCCGCCGATCAGCTCGACGAGGAGCGCGGCCGCCGCCGCCGGATCGGCGACCGAATCGGGCAGCGCGGTCAGGGCCGGCCCGGAGCCGCCGGGCGCAAACTGGGCGATCGCCTCGAGCTGCGTCCCGCCGACGACCTCGGCGGTCTCCGTGTCGAGGGCCATCAGGCGGTCCTCGGGCGTCGCCACGAGGAGGGTCCGGCCGTCGTCGCTCGCGTACATCCGGGCGATCGGCCCGTCGACCCTCGTCAGCTCGGTCGGGTCGCCGACCGTGTCGGCCGTCTCCAGCCCGCGGACGCCGTCGAGGAGGAAGAGCTCGAACAGGAGGATTCGCCCGTCGGCGGTCCCGATGAACAGGCGATCGAGCGCCGAATCGACCGCCAGCGCTGACGCCCCGGGGACGTCGAGGTCGAGGACCGCCTGGCGGGTCTCGAGATCGTAGGCCCGGATGCCCGAGCCGGTCGCCACGAGGAGCCGGTCGCCGGCCCGGCTGCCCGGCAGCGAGGGGTCGTCGCGCCGCGGCTCGACGATCGCGTCGACCACCGGAACCCCGAGGTCGCTCGTCGCGCTCACCCGGTTGTCGCCCCAGGCGACGATGCCGCCGGCCATCGCGTACTTCGCGAGGTGGGGATGGGTCCACTCGTAGATGTCGTGCGAGATGCCGTACCGCCACGCCTGGAGGAACTCCGTGGCGGTGCGGGCGTGGTAGACCTCGTCGAAGTGCATCTGGTATGGCTCCGCGAGGCGGAACGTCCGGAGCCCGAAGGTGGCGACGAGGAGCACGACGAGGAGCCAGAGGTCGAGCCGGTCGAGGCGGCCGGTCGGCTCGCCGTGGAGGGCGTGCGATCGATCCGCCCGGATCGGCCGTTCGGCGACCTTCGAGCGGAACCAGCCGACGATGCCCAGCTCGGCGAACGACGGCCGCTCCGACCAGGCCGGCAGGCGATCGGCCGACGGCGGCCGGGCGGTGGCCATGCCGCCGCCGCGAGCCGCGAGCGGCGGTGCGAGCGGATCCGCCGCGACGGCGATCGCCGCAGGCGCGGCGGCACCCGGCGCCGACGTCGAGGACGGGGCAACCGGGGCTGCGAGTGACTCCCGTCCCGCCTCGTCGGGGACGTCCGCATCCCAACCGCCGAGCTCGTCGTCGAGCGCCTCGCGACCACGCGGCCGGAGCTGCGCGAACGCCCAGAGGGCCGCCCCCAGGTTGGCGATCGCAACGACCGTCACGCCCGCCGCGCCCCGGCCCCACGCTCCGATCCCGAGCCAGTCGTCGATCCCCGGGTTGTCGGGGTAGAGCGTCGTGAGGACGACGTACATGTTCATGAACGTCGCCGCCGACAGGACGATGTACGCGACGAGCCAGCGCCAGGAAAAGGCCGCGAGGATGGCGCCGAGGGCGAAGAACGGGAACATGTACCGCTCGTGGACCCGCGTCGGCAGCACGAAGAACGCGATCGCCAGGACGGCCACGCCGACGAGGAGCGTCAGGCGGTCGGGCCGCAGGGCCACGACGAGCCCGACGAGCGCGAACGCCGCGACGAGGAGGGCGGTGCCGACGACGACCGCGGGCAGCGGGCCGACGGTGAACGCCACGGGGCACGTCGGGCCGCCCGGGACCGGGTTGGCGATGAGGGTGTCGCAGATCCAGGCGCCGTTCGCGGCCACCCCGCTGCCGTCGATTTCGGCGAGCGCCCAGGGGTTGTAGGCGTTGACGCTCACGTACGGATAGCCGCCGGCGGTCTTGAAGATCTGTTCGACGAGGCCGGATCGGAGCCCGCCGTCGCCGACCTCCAGGACCGAGAGTCCGAACGGGAGACAGAGCGCGTACGTGGTGATCAGGGCGGCAAGGCCGGTCGTCACGATCCGGATCGGCCGGTCGGTCCGCCGTTCCCAGGCCCGGAGGCGGTCGAGGAGGCCGGCGGGCCCCGGCTCGCCCGTCCCCGGTTCGTCGCCGTCTCCCGCCACGCCCGCCCCGAGGTCACCCTCGGGATCGGGTCGGCCGTGGCCGCCCTCGGGGAAGAGTGCCCGGCGGATCGTGACGAGCGCGACGATCGGGACCAGGATTCCGAGCTGCGGCTTGATCAGCGCCGCGATCACCGTCAGGATCGCCGCCCGCTCCGGGCGATCCCGCCATAGCTCCCGGACGGCGAGCAGCAGGAAGACCGCTCCAAACGAGTCCACTTGGCCCCATACCACGCTGTCGAACCACGTGATCGGGTTCAGGACGACGATGAGCGCCGCGAGGCGGGCAGCGCCTCGCCGGGCGCCGAGCTCCTGGGCCATCGACCAGACGAGCCAGCCGAGGGTGACGTCGGCGAGGATCGCCGGCAGCTTGATCAGGTCGCCGATCTCGCCCAGGGCCCGCCCGACCGTCCCGACGAGCCACAGCACGTAGAGGTAGCCGGGCGTGTAGTCGTGGAAGAACGGCCGCTCGTAGAAGCCGTACAGGCCCTCGTCGGCGAGGTTCGAGGCCCAGACCGTGAAC
>DASTEU010000385.1:0-2625 GCA_035709325.1 Candidatus Limnocylindrales bacterium
CGCCGACGCGTTCTCGACCGGCAGCTCGATGATGCCCAACAAGCGGAACCCGGATCCGGCCGAGCTGGTCCGCGGCCGGACCGCCGGAGTCATCGGGGCGGTCGCCGCGACCCTCACGCTCCTCAAGGGACTGCCGCTCGCCTACCAGCGCGACCTCCAGGAGGACAAGCGGCCGCTCTTCGAGGCGACGGCGACGTGGCAGGCGTCGCTCGGGGTCATGGCCGGGCTGATCGAGACAGTGACCGTCGACCGCGACCGGATGCGGGCGGCAGCCGGCGAGGGCTACACGACCGCGACCGCCGTCGCCGACGCGCTCGTTCGTCGCGGCGTGCCCTTCCGGACCGCTCACCACGTCGTCGGCTCGCTCGTCGCCGAGGCCGAGGAGGCGGGCATCGGGCTCGACGAGGTGCCCGATTCGATGATCGGGCTCGCCCTCGGAGCCGCCGGCGACGAGACGGCACGGCGACTCGTCGGCGAGGAGGGGATCGGCGACGCGATCCGGGCGGCCGCCTCGGTGGAGGGCGCGGTGGCGAGCTGCGACGTCGTCGGCGGGACGGCGCCGGTGCGCGTGGCGGAGGCGCTGGCGGCCGCGCGGGCGCGGCTGGGAGCCTGAGCCGAGCGCGGAACCGCGCGCCGTTGTTGATCGGGCGACCACAAGCGGCGAAGGACTGCCGGTCGGGACGCCCGCCGACGCCTCTGACCCGTCGCTCGTTGTCCGGGCGGCCACACGCGTCGGCGGAAGGACGACGCGGCGGTTCTCACGCCGGCGCTTGTTGCCGGCGGGACAACGGCCCGGCCATAACGGGGCCGAACGGATCGGCTAGAGCTCCGCCGTCGAGCAGATCGCGACGTCGCGGAGCAGATGCGTATCGGGTGCCCACGGCCGGGCGAGGATCACGTGGAACCGGGCGTCGGCGCGGCCGTGCGGCAGACGGACGGTCGGCAGCCATCGGGCGGGCAACGCGCCGTCGAACGCCATCGCCCGCTCCGCGCCTCCGAACTCGCCCTCGCCGGCGACGCGTCCCGTCCAGAGCGTGACCTCCTCCTCGAGCCCCGACGACACCGTCGCCCTGACCGTCGAGCGCAGCTCGAGGCGGACCTCCTGGAGCTTCGCCGGGCCGGTCGCGATCGCGAGCAGCCCACCGAACGGCGCGTCCACGCACAGCGGCACGGGATCGAGCGCGATCGACGCCCGCGCCCCGTCGGCGCTCGCGTCGGCCGAGGGCCAGAGCGCGAACTGCGCGACGTCGACGACACCGGCCCGCAGGAGCGCGGTCGGCTGGAGGACGACGACGTCGTGTTCGATCGACGCGTCGAACCCGGGGACGTCGCACTTGACTTCGAGGCGCCACGCGACGCCGGCCACGGTCGCGTCGAGCGTCGCAGGCCCGAGCGGCGGGACCGGCACCTCGACCGGGAACTCGAGCACGGAGCCCGCCGCGTGTTCGCCCAGACCCGCCAGCCGGACCGGCAGCCGCCGGAGCTCCTCCTCGCGGGTCACCGTGTGGGTCGAGGCGTGACCGTTGGCGTCCGTGCGGGTCTCACGGTACTGCCAGTGCTCGGTGGCGATCAGGCTCGCGACGATTCCCCGCACGCGCCTGCGATCCCGAAACGTCAGGCGAACCGATCCGCTCGCCAACCGACCCGGAAGCAGCCGCTCCCGATCGAGGTTCAGCTCGAAGCGGACTCCGCCGTCCGACCGATCCACGCGCACGCCGCTCACCCCGACCTCCCTTGCGGCGCGCCCGAGGCGCTGCCGTCTGCCGCACGCACAAGGATGCGCCATCCGACCGTAGCTCGGTGCCTGCATCGGTCGCTTGTGGGACGGTCCGTCGGTCATACGACCGATGACCGACCTTCGACCGCGCGCCATCGTCCTCCCCAAGGAGCCGGCATCCCGCCGGCCGAACCGTCAGGGAGGAACGAGATGGCGAAGTTCATGGACGTGCACAACGGGTTCGTGGGGGTCACCGCCCAGCAGCTCAAGGAAGCGCACGAGCGCGACCTCGCGATCGAGAAGGACGAGGGCGTCCATTTCGAGCGGGCCTGGCTCGATCCCGAAGCCGGCAAGGTCTTCTGCCTCGCGACCGCCCCGTCGAAGGAGGCGGTCATGCGGATCCACGAGCGGGCCGGCCATCCGACGATCGAGGTCTACGAGCTTTCGGTGGAGGTCGCGTGATGAACCGTCGACGCTACCTGCCGGCCGCCCTCGGGCTGGCCGTCTTCGCCCTGAGCGTCCCGCTCGGGTTCGCCCTGGCCGCCGATCCGGTCGCGGAGCTCCGCCAGGCCACGAAGCAGTTCCACGACGTCGGCGCGGCCGGACCGGCCGGCTACGCCCCGTTCTACATCTGCACCGACAACGAGGGCCTCGGGGCGGCGATGGGCCAGCACTACGCCGACGTGTCGAAGGTCGTCGATCCCACGATCGACCCGCTCGATCCCGAGGTCCTCGTCTACGAGCCGAAGCCGGGCGGCGGCCTGCGACTCGTCGCGGTCGAATACGTCGTCTTCCAGGCCGACTGGGACGCGCTCCATCCGAACCCGCCGCAGCTGTTCGGTCGGACGTTCTCGGCGATCCCGGCCGGCAACCGCTACGGCCTGCCCGACTTCTACGAGCTCCACGTC
>DASTEU010000386.1:0-2311 GCA_035709325.1 Candidatus Limnocylindrales bacterium
ACGGCGCCTTCAACAGCGTCAACAAGATCCTCACCGGGCAGGGCATCAAGATCGGCCGGAGCCTGGTCGGCAACTACATCACGAGCCTCGAGATGGCCGGCTTCTCGGTCACGCTCCTGCGGCTCGACGACGAGCTGACGAAGCTCTGGGACGCGCCGGTCCACACGCCGGCCCTTCGCTGGGGCGTCTGAGCCGACACCGATCGGGCGCCCGACCCGTCGCCGGACGCGCTCGCTAGACTGGCCGGGCCCGGGGTTCCGCCCCGGGTCCGGCCATCACGACTCATCGAGGGAACGCACGATGCATGACGGTCTCGTCGCCTGGCTGCGCGCAGCGGCCGACCGGCTCCACGAGGAGGCGCCGGCGCTCACCGCCCTCGACCAGGCCATCGGGGACGGCGACCACGGGATCAACATGGATCGCGGCTTCTCGGCGATCGTTGCGATGCTCGACGGCCGCGAGGCACCGGCCGCCGATGCCGACGATTCGGCGGCCATGGTCGACCTCCTGCGGCAGGCCGGGCGGACGCTGATCAGCACGGTCGGCGGGGCGGCGGGCCCGCTCTACGGCACCGCGTTCCTGCGGGCGGCGGGGGCGATCGGCGGCGACCAAGCCTCGACGGCCGCGGTCTTCGTTGCGGGGCTCGAAGCGGCGACTGGCGGGATCGCCGCGCTCGGGAAAGCGACCGAAGGCGAGAAGACGATGCTCGACGCGCTGTTCCCCGCGGCCCGGGCGGCCCGCGAGGCGCTCGAGGCCGGCGGCGACCTGGCGGCCGTCAGCGCCGCCGCCCGCGATGCGGCCCAGGCGGGCAGCGACGCAACGATCCCGATGCTCGCGACGAAGGGTCGCGCCTCGTACCTCGGCGAGCGCAGCATCGGCCACCGGGATCCCGGTGCAACGTCCTCGGCGCTGCTCCTCGCGACGCTCGCGGCGACGGTTTCGCCCGGCGACTGAGTACAACGATGGCGCGGGCCGCGCTCACCGGCCGCCCCGGTTCCCCCGGCGTCGGCGTCGGACGGTTGCTGTGGGTCGCGCCGGACGGGGCGGGGGAGACCGCCCACGGCGGCGAGCCCGGGGTGGCGACGGTGGGTGCCGGCGAGCCCGGTGCGGCGAGGAGCGCCGCCGGCGTGGCGGGGAGCGCCGCCGGCCCGGCGGATCCCGCCGGCGAGCGGGAGCGGTTGCGAGTCGCACTCGCCGAGGCGTCCGCCGAGCTGTCGGTGCTTGCGGCCGAGACCGCCGCCCGCGCCGGCGACGAGGTCGGCGCGATCTTCGAGGCCCAGGCGCTCTTCGCCGCCGACCCCGAGATCGTCGGCCCGGCGATGGAGGCGATCGCCGCCGGGGCCGGCGCGGCCGAGGCGATCGACCGTGTGACCGCCGAGGCGGCCGACCGCCTGGCCGGCATCGACGACGACTACTTCCGGGAGCGGGCGGCCGACGTCCGGGACATCGGCCGGCGGGTCGTGGACCGGCTGCTGGGGCGGAGCCGGCCCGAGCTTCACCACCGCGACGGCACGCCGGCCGTCGTGGCCTCCGACGACCTCGACCCGTCGATCGTCGCCGTGGTCCGGCCGGAGCTCGTCTCCGGGCTCGCCCTGCGCGGCGGCGCACCGACCGGCCACGCCGCGATCGTCGCCCGGGCGCTCGGGATCCCCCTCGTCCTCGGACTCGGAGCGGCCCTGGACGCCTCCCACGACGGCGCGACCGTGGCGGTCGACGGGACCGCGGGCCGGCTCATCGTCGAACCCGACGAGGCCGACATCGAGGCGCTGGGCGGTCCGCCGGAGGCCGCCGGCCGGGGCTCCCCGGAGGACGCCGCGGCGACCCTGCCGGTCCGGCTCGAGGCGAACGTCGCCTCGGTCCGCGAGGCGGAGGCCGCCCGGGACGCCGGCGCCGAGGGGATCGGCCTCGTCCGGACGGAGCTGCTCTTCCTCGGCCGCTCGACCCCGCCGGGGCTCGACGAGCAGCGCTCGCTCTACGGCCGGATCTCACGGACGATGGCGGGCCGGCCCGTCGTGTTCCGGACGCTCGACATCGGCGGCGACAAACCCGCGTCGTACCTGCCCGGCGGCGACGAGATGAACCCCGCGCTCGGCGTCCGCGGCCTGCGCCTGAGCCTCGCCCGGCCCGACCTGTTCGAGACCCAGCTGCGGGCGATGCTCGAGGCCGATCCCGACGCGCCGCTGCGGATCATGTTTCCGATGGTCGCGACCGTCGAGGAGGTGCTCCAGGCGAGGGAGGCGGTCGCCGCCGCGGCGGGCGCGTCGCGAGCCGCCGGCGCCGCGGTCGCGTCCGACGTGCGCCTCGGGATCAT
>DASTEU010000387.1:0-2649 GCA_035709325.1 Candidatus Limnocylindrales bacterium
CTCGGCGTAGATCCGCGCGCCGCGCGCCTTCGCCAGCTCGAGGTCCTCCAGGAACAGCGACGCCGCACCCTCGCCGAGGACGAAGCCGTCGCGCGTCTTGTCGAACGGCCGCGACACGGTCTCGAGCGGCTCGCCCGGCCGTGGCAGGCCCATCCCCCGCATGTTCGTGAAGCCGGCGTGCGCGGTCTCGAGGAGCGGCGCCTCGGTCGAGCCGGAGATGATCGCGATCGCATCGCCCCGCCGGATCGCCTCGGCGGCCTCGGCCACGTTGTGGGTCCCCGTCGCGCACGCGGAGACCATGCAGATGTTGTGGCCGACCGCGCCCGTCTCGATCGCGATCATGCCCGACGTCGAGTCGACGAGGGCGTTCGCGATGAACGTCGGCGGGACGCTCCGCGGCCCCTTCTCGTGGAGCGCCACCCAGGCGTCGATCATCAGCTGCTGGCCGCCGGCCCCGGAGCCGAAGACGACCCCGACGTCCTCGCGGTTCGAATCGGTGATCTCGAAGCCGGAATCGGTCAGCGCCTGCTTCGCCGCGGCGACGCCGAAGTGCATGCTCGACTCGCTGCGCCGGACGGCCTTGGGGTCCATCCAGTCGGTGGCGTTGAAGTCGCGGACCTCGCCGGCCGCCTTCGCCTCGTAGCGCGAGATGTCGAACTTCGTGATCTCGCCCAGGCCGGAGTTGCCCCGGATCAGGTTGCCCCAGGCGGTCTCGACGTCGTTCCCGACGGGGCTCACGACCCCCAGGCCGGTGACGACGACGCGGCGGTCGTAATCGGGCTTGCGCACGCTCGGTGGTTCCTCCTGGGGTCCTAGGCGGGAGTGGGGGAGGCGAAGGGGACGGCGAGGCGATCCTCGGCCGCCGGGTCGTCGAGGGCCATCGCCTCGGCGTCGGGGACGATCCGCTTGATCAGGCCGGTCAGGACGCGCCCGGGACCGGCCTCGATGAACGTCGAGACGCCGGCCCCGGTCATCCGCTCGACGGCGGCGACCCAGTCGACCCCGGCGGTCAGGTGCTCGACCAGCTCGGCCCGGCACGCCTCGCCGGTCGTCAGCGGGCGGGCGTCGGCGTTGGCCAGGAGCGGTGTCGAGGGATCGGCGAAGGCGACCGGGGCGAGGACGTCGCGCATCCCCGCGGCGGCCTCGGCCATGAGCGGGGAGTGGGCGGCGACCGAGACCGGCAGGATGATCGCCTTGCGCGCGCCGAGCTCCTTCGCCGACTCCGCGGCGGCCTCGATCGCGGCCCGCTCGCCCGAGACGACGACCTGGCCGGGAGCGTTCCGGTTGGCGACGCCGAAGGTGCCGTGGGCCGCGGCTTTGGCGACGAGCTCGGGCAGCCTGGCGTCGTCGAGGCCGATGATCGCGGCCATCGCCCCATCGCGGCCGCTGCCCGACGCCTGCATGAGGCGACCGCGTTCGCGGACGAGCCGGATGCCGTCGGCGAGCGAGATGACGCCCGCCGCGACCATCGCCGAGTACTGGCCCATCGAGTGGCCCGCGGCGAAGGCCGGCGGACCGGCGTCGAGCCCGAGGGCGGCCCAGCGTTCGCGGAGGGCGGCGAGGTAGGCGATCGAGGTCGCGAGGAGCGCCGGCTGGGCGTTCTCGGTCCGGTCGAGCGACTCGGCCGGACCCTCCCAGGCAAGTTGGCTGATCGGCTCGCCGAGGGCGGCGTCGGCCTCGCGGAAGATGGCGGCGGCGAGCTCCGAGCGTTCGGCGAGCGCGCGGCCCATCCCGACCGACTGCGAGCCCTGGCCGGGGAACACGAAGGCGTACGACTGCATCGGTCCGACTGTACGTTGCGGAGGGGAGCCCGAACGCGGAGGCCTGTGCGCGTTTGCACGGACCCGGCGAGGCGACCTATCCTCCGGCCATGGCCACCGATTCACGCTCACTGCCGCGCCGCGTCTCGACGCCGCCACCCCGCCGCGCGATCGCCCGGCGCTTCGAGGCCGACCTCTCGGCGCCGGTGCTCGCCGCCGGCAGCCGAATCCAGAACGTCCGCCAGATCTCCGAACGGGTCGCGATGGGCCGGGCGCTCTGGCGCGAGCTCGTCATCGGCTTCGCCTCGCAGCTCGGCCAGATGCGCCTCGGGTTCACCCAGCTCGCGGCCCTCTACGTCCTCGCCGACTCGGGGACGATGACCGTCGGCGACCTGGCCGAGGTCATCAACCGGTCGCCGTCGGCGACGAGCCGGCTCGTCGACGGGCTCGTGAAGCGGCGGCTCGTCGAGCGCCGGACCGAGGAGGAGGACCGCCGCCAGCGTTCTCTCCAGCTGACGCAGCGGGGCCAGGCGCTCCTGCGCGTCGTCGACCGGGCCCGGGCCGACCAGTTCCTCTCCGCCGTCCGCCCGATGCCGACCGCCGAGCGGGCCCTCATCGCGATGGGCGTCGCTGCGCTCGCGACTCATGCGATCTCGCGCCGGGGCCGGCTGATCAAGGGCATCCGCGAGCCGGCCTAGCGGACGATCGTCTCGCCGAGTGCGAGAATGGCCGCCATGCCTGGAGCCACCACCCGCACGAGGGACCGCCGATGGACCGCAGCTTGGAGATCGACTACCGCCTCCAGCATCGCCACAGGGACGGCAGCTGGGGCGAGATGGTCGAGGACCGGGCCCATCACGATGCCGCGCAGCACGACCCGGAGCGCGGC
>DASTEU010000388.1:0-3267 GCA_035709325.1 Candidatus Limnocylindrales bacterium
GGGCCAGTACATCCTGTTCTTCATGTTCTTCGTCGGCCTGTCGGCCGGCGGGCTGATCGTCGCGTCCTCGGGTCGGCTCTTCGGGGCGGCGCGGATGAAGCCGATCGTAAGGCTCGCCGTCCTCGAGGCGACGATCGCGATCACCCTCGCGGCGGCCTTCCTCCTGCCAGACATCGGCCGGCCGGAGCGGATCTGGCACCTCTTCCGCTACCCGAACCTGACCTCGCCGCTCGTCTGGGACATCGCGATCGTCTCGACGTACCTCGCGATCTCGCTCGTCTACGTCTGGCTCTACGCCCGGGCCGACCTCGCCCGCTCGGGCAGCCGGCTCGCGCTCGGAACCGGGACCTCGCCGACGACGATGGAGCGCGAGCACCGGGCGAAGGGCATCCTCGCCTGGATCGGCCTGCCGGCTGCGGTGATGCTCCACTCGATCACGGCCTGGATCTTCGGGCTCCAGATCTCGCGGGGCTTCTGGTACTCGGCGATCATGGCGCCGCTCTTCGTCTCGTCGGCACTCGTGTCCGGCCTCGCGCTCGTCATCCTGCTGGCGCTCGCGGTCCGGCGGGTCGGCCGCCTCTCGTTCGGCGACGATCTCGTCGCGTGGCTCGGCGGGCTGCTCGGCGTGTTCATCGCCGTCGAGGCGTTCTTCGTCCTCGCCGAGATGCTGACCGCGGCCTACCCCGCGGCGCCGTTCGAGGGCGATCCTGTGTACCGCCTCCTGTTCGGCCAGTTCGCCCCGCTCTTCTGGTTCGAGGTCGTCGTCGGGCTCGGCCTGCCGTTCGTCCTGCTCGCGGTCCGGCGGCTGCGCGCCCAGCCGCGGATCGTCGCGGCGGCGGCGGCCATCGCGATCGTCGGGATCTACGTCCACCGCCTCAACATCGTGCTCAACGGGCTGTCGGTCTCACCGGTCGGCCTGCCGCCCGGCGTCTCGATCGGGACCGCGCCCACCAGCGGCGCCTCGTCGTTCGCGATGGCCTACTGGTACGTGCCCTCGATCGTCGAGTGGCTGATCGCTGCTGGCATCCTCGCCGGCGGCGTATTCCTCTTCACGCTCGCGGTCCGGTACCTGCCGCTCCGCGAGGAGGCCTGAGAGGCACGAGGAGGACCGAGACGCCCGTCGCGTCGGCGAGCGACAGCGCCGCTTCCGCGGTTCGGCGATCGGCTCGCGGCCAGATGGCGAGATCGGGTCCCTGGCCCTCGACCACCGCGGCGACCTCGTCCGCGCCTCCCGCCCGAGCGATGCTTACCCCGCTTACCCCCGCCCCGTCGACCCACCCGACGCGCGCCAGCCAGCGTCCGGTATCGTCGTCGGCGGATGGGTCGGAGCCCACGAGCACGATCCTGCGGGGAAGCGGCTCGTCGCCCGGCGGCGGAGGATGGGCCACGAGGACGGCCACCTCCGCCTCCAGTGCGACCCGGTCGGCGACGCTTCGGACCCAGGGCAGCCCGCGCCAGGCACGACGGCCGCGGCCGACGACGAGCAGATCGGGGGCCTCGAGCCCGGCCATCCGGACGATCTCGTCGGCCACGTCCCCGTGCCGGGCCCAGACCCGGACGCGGACGCCCGATTCCTGGAGCCGGGAGCCCACGACGTTCGCCACCCGCTGGGCCTCGATCAGGGCGACGTGGCGCGCCTCGATGACGGCGTCGCGGACGGCCGGCCGGTAGGTCTGGAGCCCGAAGCCGGAGGTCCAGGCCGGTGGCGGCGCCACCGTGAGGACGTCGATTTCGGGACGCCTCGCCCAGCGAAGCCGGCGGATCCACGACTCCCCGGCGCGGGCGCCGTCCGACTCGTCCGCGGCCAGCAGCACCCGCGGTCCACTCGGCGTGAATCGCGGCGCCTGGTCGGTCCGATCGACGGTGGTCTGCTTCGCGGTCGTCATCTCGAGCTGGATCTCTCTGCCGTGGTGCCGGCCGCGCGCCAACTTCTCCCCAGGCGGCGCGCGGCCGGCGTTCATTCCCGCCGCCGGCACGATCGCGTTCCCACCGGTTCCCCACCTCGCGACCCGCCGGATGCCGACTCGTGTCGGCGCAGGCCGATCATCGGGAATTGCACCGCGCCCAGGTGCCGCGATATCCGCGAATCGGCTGCGCGGACGCGCGAAGAAGCCGCGAACCGGGCTCCGTCCGGGTCGGCGTCAGGTCGCTTCGGCGGGCTCCCGGTCGAGGTCGCGCCCCGGGCCGGCCGACGGCGACTCGGCCCAGCGGACGAGGCCCGGGACGAGCGGCGGCACGATGAGGGTGGTGGCGATCGCCATGGCCACGACGACCGAGTAGATCGATCCCCCGATCACGCCGATCTGCAGTCCGAGGCCCGCGACGACGATGCCCACCTCGCCGCGGGGGACCATGCCCCAACCGACGAGCACGGCCCGCCGGGCACCCATCGAGAGGGCCCCGACGAACGACCCGAGGAACTTCGTGGCGACCGCGACTACCGTCAGCGCGAGGAGCAGCGTGAGGACGGCCGGATCGAGCAGGCCGGCCAGATCGATCTGGGCTCCGATCGCGCCGAAGAAGAACGGCGTGAAGAACGCCGCGACCGGCGCCACCTCCTCCTCGAGAGCGTGGCGCTCGCTCGACTCGCCCACGATCATGCCGGCGAGGAACGCGCCGATCAGCGCGGCAAGCCCGATCGCCGACGCGAGGGCCGCCAGGCCGAGCATGATGATCACCCCCGGCAGGAAGGGCGTCCGGGCGAAGACGGGCTCGGTCAGGAGCGACGGGCGACGGCGCAGGACGCCCGTCCCGCCGGCCACGACGATGACGATGAACGCGACGGCCACGAGCAGCAGGAGCCCGATCCGCCCCAGGTCCACGCCACCAGCGGCGATCCCCATCGCCACCGCGAGGATGATCATCGCGAGGACGTCGTCGATGACCGCAGCACCGAGGATGACCCGCCCGCTCCTCGTCCCGAGGGCGTTGAGGCCGATGAGGACCTCGGACGTGATCCCGACCGATGTGGCGACCATCGCCGCAGCCACGAAGACCGCGACCTCGGTCGGCAGCCCGAAGATCGCGCCGAGCCCGATCCCGCCCACGAACGGCAGGACGATGCCCAGTGCCCCGACCGCCCCGGCCTGCGGACCGACCCGCAGCAGGTCGGCCAGGCGGGTCTCCAGTCCGACCCGGAACAGGAGGAAGACGACCCCGATCTCGGCGAAGAGGACGGTCCCCTCGTTGAGGTCGTACCAGCCGAGCAGGGCGGGCCCCACGATGACGCCGGCGAGGATCTCGCCGACGAGGGGTGGCTGGCCGATC
>DASTEU010000389.1:0-2233 GCA_035709325.1 Candidatus Limnocylindrales bacterium
GGGCATCGCCTTCCGCCCGCAGCTCGGGGGTCAGCTCGGTGTCGATGACGACGACGAGGCCCTCGTCGTGGGCGACCGCGGTGCCGGGCCGCGGCGTGGCGAGGATCTCGACCTCGTCCGCGGCGAGCGTGACGCCGGCGAGCGATACGGAACCGTCCGCGTGGAACTCGACCTCGCCGGCGCGGGCCGCGGCCATGACGGCCGGGATCGCCGGGCCCAGCCGCTTGCCGATCCTCGGGAGGAGCGGCTTGACCCGCCGCTCGACGAGCGCCGACTCGTCGCCGATCAGCTCGACCGCCTTCACGTTCACCTCGTCACGCACGAGGGTCAGCAGCGCGTCGCGCTCCGGCAGGTCGCCGCCGGGCAGGGCCAGCCAGAGCCGGGCGAGCGGCTGGCGGACCCTGATCCCGGCGCCGGATCGGAGCGTCCTGGCCAGCTCGACGGCGCGCCGGATCGTTGCCATCGAGTGCTCGAGGGCCGTGTCGCGGTGGGGCGCCATGACCGGTCCCGGCCACGCCGTCAGGTGGACGCTGTCGGGCAGGGCCGGCACGACCGAGACGATGAGGTTCTGGTACATGGCCTCGGCGAGGAACGGCAAGATCGGCGCCATCGTCCGGGTCAGGCTCACGAGCGCCGCGTGGAGCGTCGCGAAGGCCGCATCTCGGTCGGCCGGCTCCGCACCCGCCCGCATCCGGTCGCGCGACCGGCGGAGGTACCACGTCGAGAGGTCGTCGATGAACGTGCCGATCAGGCGGCTCGCGGCGAGCGCGTCGTAGTCGACGAGCCGGTCGCCGACGTCCTGTGCCACCCCGGCGGCTCGCGAGAGGATCCAGCGGTCGAGGACCGGCCATGCGCTCGCGCCGGCGACCTCCTCGTCGATGCCCTGCCGCGGGACCCAGCCGGCGAGCCGCGCATAGGTCACGAAGAACGCGTAGACGTTCCACAGGACGAGGAGCTCCCGGCGCGCTTCGTCGGCCGCATGCCAGCCGAAGAGGATGTTGTCGTCGGGCCGGGCCGAGGCGTACATCCAGCGCATGACGTCGACGCCCATCCGTTCGGCCGCCTCGTCGAACTCGATCGCGTTGCCCCACGACTTGTGCATCGGCCGGCCGTCCTCGCCGAAGAGCGTGGCGTAGCCGAAAATCGTCCTGAAGGGGGGTTCGCGGCGGAGGACGGTCGACATCGCGAGCATCGCGTAAAACCAGTTGCGGAACTGGCCGGGGAAGCTCTCGGTGATGAAGTCCGCCGGAAACCATTGCCGCCAGTAGTCCGGATCCTCGCGGTAGTGGAGCGTCGAGAACGGCACGATCCCGGCGTCGAGCCAGGGGTTGCCCACGTCGGGGATCCGGGCCGCCGGCGCGCCGCACGATGGACAGGCGATCTTCACCTCGTCGACGTGGGGCCGGTGCGGCGTGTGGCCCTCGAAACGCTCCCAGCCCTCGACCGCCCTTCCGCGCAGCTCCTCGCGCCCGCCGACGACGTCGAACGTCCCGCACGCGGCGCATTCCCAGATCGGCAGGGCGAGGCCCCAGTACCGCTTCTTGCTGATCATCCAGTCGTGCATGTTCAGCAGCCAGTCGAGCTCGCGTTCGTAGCCGAACGAGGGGATCCAGCGGATCTGGTCGACGACCTCCATGATCTGGTAGCGGAGGCTGGCGTCGACCTCCTCCTTCGTGAGCTGGTCGCGGGGCCGATCGTAGACCGGGCCCATCGAGATGAACCATTCGTCGACGAGCCGGAAGAGGAGCGGCGTCCCGCAGCGCCAGCAGTGCGGGTAGCGGTGGCTGTACGGCTCGAGGTGGTAGAAGAAGCCGCGCCGCTCGAGGTCGTCGACGATCGCCTGGGCGACATTCGGCGCCTCGGTGCCGCTCAGCCAGCCGAAGCCCTCGTAGTAGCGGCCGGCCTCGTCGATCGGGCCGATCACCGGCAGATCGAGCTCCCTGCCCAGCCGGTAGTCCTCGGCGCCGGCGCCCGGCGCGATGTGGACGATCCCGGTCCCCTCCTCCTCACCGACCTCGCCCCAGGCGACGACGCGGTGCTCGTAGCCGGCCGACCCGAAGGCCTTGCGGACGGCCGGGAGCTCGTCGTATGGGCCCGTATAACGCCAGCCGACGAGCTCCTCGCCGCGCTTCTCCTCGACGACCTTGAACGCCCCGACGGCCGCCTGCTTGAGGGTCCCCTTGCCGATCCAGAACGAGGCGTCGCCCTGGCGGATCCGGATGTAGGCGAGCTC
>DASTEU010000390.1:0-3789 GCA_035709325.1 Candidatus Limnocylindrales bacterium
CAAGTTCGCCGAGATCTCGACGAAGGCCGACGAGTTCGTCGAGGCGGCCACGATGAACCCGGCCTTCGAGGAGTCGGCGATGTTCGAGAACATGATCGATCTCATGTTCAAGGACGAGTACGACGTCTACGTCTTCGACACGGCGCCGACCGCGAACGCCCGGCGGCTGCTCGGCATGTCGAAGGTGTACGGCCTGTGGGTCGAGAAGATGCTCAAGTCGCGCGAGGAGGCCCAGTCCCTGCGCGAGGCCCTCTCCTTCACGAAGAAGAAGGAGGAGGACCCGCTCATGCTCTACCTCGTCGACTTCCGGGAACGGATCCGCCACGCCCGCGAGCTGCTCACCGACCCGGAGAAGACGGCGTTCTTCTTCGTGACCCTGCCCGAGGCCCTGCCGATCGCGGTCATCCGCCGCTTCATCGACTGGTTCACCGACTTCGGGATCCCGGTCGGGGGCGTCGTCGTGAACATGGTGATCCAGCCCGAGGCGGGCGAGGCTGCACCGGACTTCGTCCGCAACCGGATCGAGATGCAGTCGGGCTATCTCGACGAGATCGGCGAGCGGTTCCCCGGCCAGGTGCGGGCCGTCGTGCCGCTGTTCGATTCCGACATCCGGGGCATCCCCTCGATCAGCAGGGCGACGGCGAGCGTCTTCGGCTGACCGCGACCTGGCCCGCAGCGACTGATCGTCAGGGGCGCCAGAATCCGATCAGCCCGTCGGCGACATGGCGCGGATCCGAACCGTCGGCCGGCACGACCATGACCCGCGGGCGGCCCGCGGCATCGACGAGCGGCAGGGCGATCCCGCTGCCGTCCGGCGCCCAGGTCCGGTGGCTGAGCGCGTACTGGTCGAAGTAGGGCACGACTTGGAAGGCATACAGCTCGGAGAGCTCGACGTCCCGCTCGGCCCGGACCTCGCCCGAGGCGACGTCGCGGAACGTCAGGCGGAACGAGACCCCGGGCTGCCCGACCGCCAGGGCCGGGAGTGGGTCGGCCGGGTCGCCGGCTGTCGCCACTTCGACGCCGGGCTCGCCCGGGGCACGCAGGCGCAGCGTGGCGATTGTCCGGCCGTCGGGCGCCCAGAAGAACGCGATGACCGGTTCGACGGTGAGCGTCCGTTCCCGGCCGGTTTCCGCGTCGACGAGGTGAAGTGGGCCGACCGGCAGGCCGGCGGGGCGGGCGCCGGGCGGCCCCGACGCGGTGTAGGCGAGGATCCCGCCCGCGGGATCGAACGATAGCGCGACGAAGCCCGTGGTCGGGATCTCGCGTCGTCGGCTGCGGTCGGCCCCCTCGATGACGATCGTCGCGGCCCCGGCCTCGTCCGGCCCGGCCGCGTCGGGCTCCGCGGCGACGACGTACGCGCGGAACCGCCCGTCGCGCCCGACGACCGGCGGTCGGAACGAGCCGGGGGCGGCTTCGCTCGCGCCCTCGCTCGCGCCCTCGCTCGCGTCCGTCCCGCCGTCGAGGCTGACCTCGCCGACGAACGCCTCGGTCGGCTCGGCGCCGACGTGGACGAGCAGGCGGTCGGCGTCGATCCAGTCCCAGTACAGCGGCTCGCCCTCGCGGACGATCGTCTCCTCGCCGCTGCCGTCGGCCGGGACGACGCGCAGGGCGATCCGGTCCCGCTCCGCGGTGAGGAAGCCGATCCGCCGCCCGTCGGGCGACCAGGAGACGTAGAACGGCGGACGCGTCCGGCTCGTGTAGAGCGTCGTGGCCGACGGACCGGTGATCGCGCCGGGCGGCGGCGACTCGCCGGGGTCCGGTTCCCCCGACGCATCGAAGACGTAGAGCGAGGTCGTGCCGTCCGCCGCCCTGCCCGGAGCCGCAATCCGCGATCCGTCGGGCGACCAGGCCGGGAACTGGAGGTCGACGACACCGACCGCGTCGTAGCGAACGGCCGCGCTCCCGTCGGCGTTGAGTGTCGCGAGGCCGCCGCCCACCTCGACGATCGCCAGGCGCGGCTGGGTTGCGGCCGACCGACCGTCCGGGTCCAGGTCGGCGAGGAGGCGGCTTGCCTCGAGCGCGCCGAGGACGCCGATCGCGGCGACGAGCGTGAGGGCGACCGCGATGCGCAGCCGTCGCCGCGTCCGACCGTCGCTCGTTCGGACCGGCACCGGTTCGACCGTCAGCTCGTCGGCCGGCTCGCCTTCGTCCGGGTGTCCGATCATCGATCAACGATACGGCGCGGGGGCGAGCGTGGATGCCCGTGCCTCCCTTTCGGCGAGCGGGGCGGCTGAGCCCCGGCGACAATCGGCCGGTGAAGTCCATCAGGATCACTCGCCGCGTCGCGATCGTCCTCTCGGTCGCGGTCTTCGCCCTGCCGCTCGCATTCGTCGCGGTGACCCCGGATGCGCTCGAGCAGCCGTTCGGGGTCGACTTCGTCCTCTACCGCGAGGTGGCCGCGCGGTGGCTGGCCGGTGGGCCGTACTTCGAGCCGTATCAGCTCGCAGGCCTCTACGAGATCCGGACCGGCGACGTGCTCTACCCGCCCGTCGGGTTGTGGCTGTTCGTCCCGTTCGCGGTCCTCCCGGCGGCCGCCGCGTGGCTGCTGTGGTGGGGCATGCCGCTGGGGATTGTGGGGTGGGCGATCGTCCGGCTCCGGCCTCGGGCCGAGGTCTGGCCGCTCATCGCCCTTTGCGTCGCCTGGCCGACGACGCCGCTCAAGACGTGGACCGGGAATCCGGTGATCTGGAGCGTCGCTGCGCTCGCGCTCGGGACGCTCTACCGCTGGCCGTCGGTGTTCGTCCTGCTCAAGCCGAGCCTCGCCCCGTTCGCGGCGTTCGGCGCGAACCGGCGCTCGTGGTGGGTCGCCCTGGCGCTCCTCGTCGTGCTCTGTCTGCCGTTCGGGTCGCTGTGGCTCGACTGGCTGGCGTCGCTGGCGAACTCCCGCGGCGGAGGGTTGCTCTACTCGGCGCTCGAGGTGCCGATGCTGCTGGTTCCGCTGCTCGCGTGGCTCGGGCGGACCCGGCCGGCGCCGGCAGAGGCGGCCGGGGCGGCAGAGGCGGCCGGGGCGGCCGGGGCGGCTGAGGCGGCCGGGGCGGCCGCGGGCTCCAAGCCCGACCCCCGTCCGATTTCGTACGGCGCCGAAAGTCACCTGCGATTCCGGCGGGCGATTTCGGAGTCCGAAATCGGACGGGCGGCGGCGGGCGCGGGAGGGGATAGGGATCCTGCGCGCACCGGTGGCGGCGCCGCCCGCGCCAGCGCCGGCGGCCCGGGCAGCGCCGGCGCCGGCGGCCCCCGCGGCACCCGTGCCCCTGATCCGCCGAACTCGGAGTCCGAAATCGGCGGCGCCGAAGGGGAGTGAGTTCGGCGGACGTGCGAGATCGGACGGACGCGGTGGGCCGGCGCGGGCCCGGCCTGGAGCGGGGCTCGACGCGGGTGGGCCGACGCGGGCCCGGCCCGGAGCGGGGCCCGGCCCGGAGCGGGGCCCGGCCCGGAGCGGCCCAGCGCGGGGTGCGCCTACCCGGACCCGCGACGAACCTAACGCGAACGTGCTCGCCCTGACGGCACGATGAGCGCGAGGTACCCGGCGACGGCGAGGATCGCGACGTCGATCATCAGCCCCGGCCGCGAGTCTGGCAGGCCGAGGATCGAGACGACGAGTGAGGCCGCCGCGACGAGGCCAACCACCGGCAGTGCCCAGCGCCGCGCCGTCACGACGCCATAGGCCGCGAGGAGGAACGCGGGCACGAGCACCAGCCAGGCCAGCCCGAGGATCCGGGCCCCGGCGTCGCCGATCTCGAAACGGCCGTCGACGACGCTCGTCCGGTAGGCGATGCCCTCGAGCTCCGC
>DASTEU010000391.1:0-2591 GCA_035709325.1 Candidatus Limnocylindrales bacterium
CCAGCCGTGGGTGACGATCAGCGGCAGGGCATTCGGCTCGGGGGAGCGGACGTGGAGGAAGTGGACGTTCTGGCCGTCGATCTCGGTCGTGAACTGCGGATGGGCGTTGATCCGGGCCTCGGTCGCGCGCCAGTCGTACCGGTCCCGCCAGTAGTCGTAGAGCGCTCGGACGTACGACTGCTTGATGCCGTCGTCGACCTCACCCGGAAGCTCATCGGGCCAGCGCGCCCGGTCGAGCCGATCGCGCAGGTCGTCGAGGTCGGCCTCGGGGATGGCGAGGGTGAACGGTCGGATGGCGGTGTCGGCGGATTCGGGCATCGGGCAGTCCTTCCTCTCGTGCGACGACGTGGAACGGAATAAAGCGTTCCGTTCCAGTATGGGCGAAATCGTCTATCTTGTCCAGATGGAATCTCACGAACGCCCGCTGAGCGGCCGGCGAGCCCAGGCCCGACGCAACGACCCGCGGATCCGGGAAGCGGCGAGGGACGTCTTCACGAACGACCCCGACGCGCCGATGTCGGCCGTCGCCGCCCGAGCCGGGGTGGGGATCAGCGCGCTGTACCGGCGCTATGAGAGCAAGGAGGACCTGCTGCGGCAGGTCGCGCGCGACGGGCTGGCGCGTTATCTCGAGGAGGCCGAAGCGGCCGTCGCGGACGACGGCGACCCGTGGGAGGCGTTCGCCGCGTTCATGACCCGGCTGCTCGACGCGCAGACCGTGGCGATCACGATGAACCTGGCCGGGACGTTCGCTCCGAACGAGGAGCTGTACGCGATGTCCGAGCGGGCGGCCGACCTGAACGCGCGGATCCTCGAGCGGACCAAGGCCGCCGGCGGCCTGCGGGCCGACGTCGTGGTCGACGATCTCTCATTGATCCTCGAGCAGGTGTCGTCGATCCGGCTCGGCGGCGAGTCACGCACGCGCGAGCTCCGCCACCGCTACCTGGCGCTCTTCCTCGACGGGCTGCGGGCTGATGGAGCGGAACCGCTGCCCGGCCCGCCGCCGAACCCCGAGGAGCTGTCGTCGAGGTGGTCGCCGCGCTGAGCGCTAGCGATCCTGGGTGCGCGCGGCGTCCATCACCTCGCGGAGGCTCTCGACCGGCCCGATGTGGCCGAGCTTGTCCGGGTTGACGACCGACCGGATCGTCCCGATTCGGCCGTCGCGGACCTCGAACGACATGACCGACATGACGCCGCCGCGCGGCCCGCGGAAGATGACGCCGGGCTGGCCGTTGATCTCGTGCCGCTCGACCGGCGTACCCAGTCGCCGCACCTGGCGGCCCAGCGCCGCGAAGAGCCGCGCGACGTTCTCGGCGCCGACGATCGGGGCGTACCACTGGGGGACCTTGCCGCCGCCGTCGCCGTAGACGATCGCGTCCTCGGCGAGGACCTCGATCAGGCCGTCGACGTCGCCCCGTTCGGCCGCGGCGAAGAACCGGCCCATGAGCTCGTCGCGCTCGGCCTCCGAGGCATCGAACCGGGGCCGGTTCTCGGCGATGAAGCGCCGGGCCCGGACCGCGTGCTGGCGGCACGTCGCCGGCGACTTGCGGACGATCCGGCCGACTTCGGCGAAGTCGTAGTCGAAGACGTCGTGGAGGAGGAAGATCGCGCGTTCGACGGGCGTCAGCCGCTCGAGGAGGACGAGGAACGACATCGACAGCGAATCGGCCTGCTCGGCGCGGGCGGCCGGATCGCCCGCGCCCTCGTCGGTCACGAGCGGCTCCGGCAGCCATTCGCCGACGTACGTCTCGCGTCGGACCCGGGCCGACTTGAGGTGGTCGATGGCCAGTCGGGTGACGACCGCCGAGAGGTACGCTTTCGGCGACTCGACCGCCGCGTCGTCGGCGAGCGCCCGCTGGTAGCGGACGAACGCCTCCTGGACGACGTCCTCGGCCTCGCTGACGCTCCCGAGCATCCGGTAGGCGATCGAGAACAGCAGCCCGCGGAGGTCGACGTAGGCATCGGCGACATGGCGCTTCGTCTGGGTCCGGGTCACGCGGCGGTTGTCTCGCCGGCGGTGGTGTTGCCTGCGGACGCCTTCGGCGGTAGCGGCACCGGCGTGTCGAGCCCCCGACGGAAGCCGTCCCGCCAGGTCGGCCAGATCGGGCGCCAGCCGAGCTCGCGCTTTGCCTTCGCGTTCGACGAGCCGCGACCCTCGGTCATCATCGTGACCGCGACGTCGCCGGCCAGCAGCCGGCCGAGCCAGGCCGGGATCCGGAGCGGCTTCGGCGCGCCCAGGGCCTCTGCGATCGCCGGGATGAACTCCCGAGTCGGCGCCGGGTCGTCGTCGACGATGTTGTAGACGCCGCGGCGGCCGCGCTCGAGGGCCGCCACCGTGCCGCCAGCCGCATCGTCGATGTGCGTCGAGGACACGATGCCCGCGCCGTTGCCGATGACCGGGAACATCCGCTTGCGGAGGATGCCGGCGAGCGCCTCCGACGCGCCCGGGCCGTAGAGGCCGCCGTAGCGGACGACGATCCCCTCGAGCGGCGCCTCGAGGACGGCACGCTCGAGGAACTTGATCGCGGCGAGGGTCTCGCGCTGCTCCTTCACAGGGTTCGCGTCGAGCGGGTCGTCCTCGGTCTTGATCCAGG
>DASTEU010000392.1:0-4489 GCA_035709325.1 Candidatus Limnocylindrales bacterium
GTCAGCCCCGCGGCCACGAGGACGTCGAGGGCGACCTCCGGGATGCGGAACGCGAGGTTGTAGACCGCAAGCTCCTCGCCCAGCCCGAACGTCGTGGCGAGGACGCGATTGCGGACCTGGCCCATCGCGAAGTAGACGAGGGTCAGGATCGAGAGGACGAGCGCGCCCTGGGGCAGGAACCGGTCGACGATCCGCCGCGCCGCCGGAACGGCGCGGCCCACGAGGCTCACTGGAGGCGGGCGACGACGGCTGCGAAGAAGGCGACGACGAGGACCCCGCTCGGAGCCAGCGCGCCGATCACGCCGAGCAGGGGCGGCCCGGCCGGCGGGTCCATCTCGATCGCCTTCTGCCAGCTGCGGCGGAGTGCGGCGAGATCGTCGCCGTCGAGCCGGTCGCTGACGGCCGCGGCGAGCGCGGCGTGGATCGCCCCCAGCGGAGCGAGACCCCGGCCCCATGACGCCACGGCCGAAGCCGGGGCCAGGAGCACGAACGCGAAGGCGATCGGGACGGGCAGCCCGTTCCACAGGCCGGCGATCGCGAGGACCGCCACGAGGTGGCAGACGAGCATCGCGATCCGCCACGTGCGGATGCCGCGGGCGCCCTCGACGAGCGCCTCGTGGAGCGGCCTCGAGGCCCGGTCCCAGCGCCGCCGCCGTCCCGGCTCCTCGTCGAGCGCCCCGATCGCCCGGTCGCGGGCCGCCTCGAGGCCTGGCGCGAGGCGCGGGTCGCGCAGGGCGGCGCTCGTCCAGCGCCCCAGCCGCCACCGCTCGCGGCCGGTCGTCGCCGCGAAGCGCCGGACGATCGCTTCGATCGCCGAGTCCTGAGCGGCGCCGGCCGCGGCGGTCGCGCCGGCTGGGACCGCGGCGCCGGCGGCCGCCCCGCCCGGCCGATCGGCCGGTCCCGAGCCGGATCGCCGTCGGCCGTCAGGCCGGCGATGCGGCATCGGGCGATCGGGAGCCGGACGTCGCGGCGAGCTCGTCGATCATCCGCCGCAGGACCTCGGCCGACTGGCGCAGTCCGGTCGCCTCGCTCGGCGACAGGTCGAGGCGCAACTGGCGCTCCACGCCGTCGCGGTGGACGACGCACGGCAGCGACAGGTACACGTCCGAGATCCCGTAGTAGTCGGTGATGAGCGAGCTGACCGAGAGGACCGTCCGCTGGTCGCGGATGATCGCCTCGACGATGCGGAGCAGGCCGGCCCCGACCGCGTAGTACGTCGCGCCTTTCCTGGCGATGATCTCGTAGGCGGCATCGCGGGTCTTCTCGAAGATCGCCGTCATCGCCGCCGCGTCGTACTCCATCCCGTGGGCGGCGCAGAAGTCGTCGAGGTGCATCCCGGCGATGTTCGCGGAGCTCCAGATCGGCACCTCGGAATCGCCGTGTTCGCCGGCGATGAACGCGTGGACCGAGCGCGGGTCCACGCCGAAGTGTTCGGAGAGGAGGGCCCGGAAGCGGGCGGTGTCGAGGATCGTTCCCGAGCCGAACACCCGCGACGGCGGCAGCCCCGACAGCTGCCACGCCTCGTGGGTCAGCACGTCGACCGGGTTCGTCGTGACGAGGATGATCCCCTCGGGATTGGCCTCCGCGACGCGGGGCACGATCTGGCCGAAGATCGCGGCGTTGCGCTCGACGAGCGCGCGGCGGCTCTCACCCGGCTTCTGGGCCGCGCCGGCGGTGATCACCGTGACCGCCGCGCCGCGGCAGTCCTCGTAATCGCCGTCCCAGACGCGGATCGGCTTGGTGAACGGCACGGCGTGGGCCAGGTCCATCGCCTCGCCTTCGGCGCGCCGCCGGTCGACGTCGATCAGGACGAGCTCCGAGGCAAGGCCCGACAGGACGAGGGCGTAGGCGAACGAGGCCCCGACATTTCCGACGCCGACGACCGCGACGCGGCTCGGATGCGACGGGGCGCGGGCGTCATCGGGCATGACGGGAGCATCCCATACCGGGCGGCGAGCCGTCCCGACCGCAAGCGGCGCCGGCCCGGGCCGTCGGTGCCGATCGGGCCCGCGAATCGGGCCGAACGGCCGATCCGGCCGCGCGGGGCCGCCGGTACGGTCGAGACAGGCCAGGAACGCCGACGCGGTCGAGGCATCAGCCCACCGGGAGCGGGAACGGCTCTCGGAGGCTGCCCCGGAATGACCGCGAGCGGACGGACCGAACGGAGCGTCGAGGCGCGCGAGATCGCCGACGTCGTCGGGGCGATCGACCGGACCTGGTTCGGCGCGGCATTCGCGCCCGAGACGCAGGCCCGCCTCGCCGCCCTCGCCCGCATCGTCGAGGCCCAGCCCGGCACGCGCCTCCTGCGCGAGGGTGAGGAGACCGAGGACGTGTCGATCGTCCTGACCGGGCGGGTGGCCCTCCGGATGCACGTCCCCGAGCGCGGCGTCGTGACGATCCTGACCGTCGAGGAAGGCGACCTGCTCGGCTGGAGCGCGCTCGTGCCGCCGCACACAGCCACGTCCGAGGCGACCGCGGTCGAACACGTCCGCCTCCTGTCCTTCAACGGCGCGGAGTTGCGGGCAGCCCTCCGCGCCGACCACGCCCTGGCCGCAAGCGTCTATCCGCGGGTCCTCCAGGCGGTGGCCCGCCGACTGAGCGCGACCCGCCTCCAGCTGCTCGACCTGTTCGCAGCCGAGCGCAGCACCTCAGAGAGGACCCCGTGGTGATGAAGTCCGAACCGGCGGAGCCCCTCGCCTCGGAGGCGACGGCCCGCGGCGGGCCGTGGTTCCTGCTCCGGGCGAACCTCCAGATCCTCATCGACGAGCTGCGCGCCGACGGCCGGCGGGTCATCGGGCCGACCGTCGCCGACGGGGCGATCGTCTACGACGAGATCACCTCGGCCGACGAGCTGCCGCGGGGCTGGGGCGACGAGCAGGGACCGGGCACGTACCGGCTCCGGCGCCGCGACGACGAGCAGCTGTTCGGCTACAACGCCGGCCCGACGAGCTGGAAGCGCTTCACGTTCCCGGCGGTCGTGCCCCTCACGATCGCCCGGCGCGACGGGCGGGACATCTCGTTCGAGGCGGCAGCCGCGGACCGTCCCCGGCTCGCCTTCCTCGGCGTCCGCGGCTGCGAGCTCGCGGCGCTGGGGATCCAGGACAAGGTCTTCACCGGCGGCCCGTTCTCGGACGAGGACTACCGGGCTCGTCGCGCCGCCGCGTTCGTCGTCGCCGTCAACTGCACGACCGCGGCCTCGACCTGCTTCTGCACGTCGATGGGCACGGGCCCCGCGGTCGGCCCGGGCCACGATCTGGTCCTGACCGAGATCGACGAGGGCTTCGTCGTCCGGGCCGGCTCGGTCGAGGGCGTGGACCTCCTGGCCCGCCTGCCGGTCCGGCTGGCGGATGCGATGGAGATCTTCCGGGCATCGAAGGCCGTCGAGGACGTGGCTACCCAGATCGGCGACCCGGTCGCGACGACCGGTCTCCACGACCGTCTCCTGGCCCAGTTCGACAGCCCCGGCTGGGCCAGCGTGGCGGAGCGGTGCCTGAGCTGCACGAACTGCACGATGGTCTGCCCGACCTGCTTCTGCAGCAGCGTCGTCCAGCGCTCCGACCTCGACGGGCAGGTCTCGACCTCCGAGCGGGTCTGGGACTCCTGCTTCACGGCGGGCTTCGCCAAGGTCGCCGGCGGCAACTTCCGGAGCCGGCCGCGCGACCGCTACCGGCAGTGGCTGACCCACAAATTCGCGACGTGGGTCGATCAGTTCGGGTCGTTCGGGTGCGTCGGCTGCGGCCGCTGCATCGCCTGGTGCCCGGTCGGGATCGATGTCCGGGCCGAGCTGGAGACGATCGCGCCGCCGCTCGAGCTCCACTCCGAGCCCCCGACGCTGCCGCCGGCCGCGGCCACGCCTGGCGACTTCTCGACCGCCCGCGTCGCCGCCGTCCGCCACGAGACGGCCGACGTCCGGACGCTCGTCATGCGCGACGTCGACCCGGCGTTCCTGGCCGGCCGGCCCGGCCAGTTCGCGATGATCGCCCTGCCGGCCTACCCGCCGCTGCCGATCTCGATCTCCCGGTTCCGCGAGGACGCGATCGAGCTGACGATCCGGGCGGCCGGTCCGGCGACTGCGGCCATCACGGGCCTCGGGGTCGGCGACGGGCTCGGACTCCGGGGCCCGCTCGGGACGAGCTGGCCGCTCGAGCAGGCGGCCGGACGCGACGTCGTGTTCGTGACCGGCGGCATCGGACTCGCGCCGCTGCGACCGCTCGTCGACGCGGTCCGGGCCCAGCGCGACCGGTTCGGGGCCGTCCGAGTCTTCTACGGCGCCCGGACGCCGGCCGACATGTTGTACCGCGACGAGCTCGAGGGCTGGGCCGCCGAGGACGGGATCGAGCTGGCCCTCACGGTCGACCGCGCCGACGAGAGCTGGAACGGGCCGGTCGGCGTCGTGACCCACCTCTTCGACCGGGCAACCTGGGACGGCTCGCGCGCGGTGGCCTTCGTCTGCGGCCCGGAGCGGATGATGCAGGCGACGGCGGACGCC
>DASTEU010000393.1:0-4455 GCA_035709325.1 Candidatus Limnocylindrales bacterium
CGGCGCGGCGTCCGGCTCGTGAGCCGGATCTCGGGCCAGCCGGCGGCGACCGCGGAGGTGGCCGATGCCCGGTAAGCTGCGGGTCACCCAGGTGCGCAGCACGATCAGCCACATCGCCCGCAACCGGGCCACGGTCCGGGCTCTGGGCCTCAGGCGGATCGGCCACACCGTCGAGGTCCCCGACAACGAAGCGACCCGGGGCATGGTCCGCCAGGTGCGGTTCCTCGTCTCGGTCGAGGAAGTCCCGGATTCGGGCCGCGCGAAGCGCTCACGCGCCGACGGCGAGGCGTCGAGCGCCTCGGATGGAGGCGCCTCTTCGACCGCCCGTCGGTCCGATGTTTCGGACTCGCAGGAGAAATCATGAAGCTGCACGACCTGCGGCCGGCTCCCGGTTCGCACACGGCCCGGACCCGCGTCGGACGAGGCATCGCGGCCGGCAAGGGCAAGACGGCCGGCCGCGGCACGAAGGGCCAGAAGGCGCGCGCCGGCGGCTCCATCCCGCCCTGGTTCGAGGGCGGCCAGACGCCGCTCCACATGCGGATCCCGAAGTTGCGTGGCTTCAAGAACCGCTTCAAGGTCGAGTACGAGGTCGTGAACGTCGGCGCGATCGCCGCCGCCGCCGAGCGGGGCGCGTTCGAGGGCGGCGAGCACGCCGAGGCGACCGCCACGAAGTCGAAGAAGTCTGCGCCGGTTACGGTCAACCAGGACGTCCTGCGGGCGGTCGGCCTCGTCCGGACCCTCAGCAAGCCGCTGAAGATCCTCGGCTCCGGCGAGCTCGCGACACCGCTCTTCGTCGTGGCCGATGCGTTCACGAAGTCTGCCGCCACGAAGATCGAGGCGGCCGGCGGGACGGTTTCGGTCCTCGAGGTCCCGACCGAAGCGCGGCCGGCGATCGGCGTCGGCGAGGACGGGGCCAAGCCCGCCCGCCAGCCCCGGACGGCCGCGGGCCGGGCCGCGGCCAGCCGTGAGGCCGATGCGAAGGTGGCCCGAGTCGCCGATGCGGCCGAACGGGCCGAGGCAGTCACCGCCGCGACGGAAGCCCGCGAGGCCAAGGCCGCCGGCTCGCGCCGCGAGGCCAAGGCCGCCGGCTCGGGCCGCGAGGCCAAGGCCGCCGGCTCGGGCCGCAAGGCCAGGGCGGAGCGCGGCCCAAAGGCCGAGGATGTGCCGGATGCGGCGGTTGCCGACGAGGCGGGCGAGTCGCCCGACGCCGCCGCGGCCGCAGAGCCAGCCGCATCCGCCGCATCAACCCCCTCCGAACCGTCCGCCGACGAGGCACCGGCAAACGACACGCCCACCGACGACGAAAGCGCCTGACCCGTGTTCGAGTCGCTGCTGAACGCCTTCCGGGCGCCGGACATCCGGCGCCGGATCTTCTACGTCCTGGCGATCCTCGTGGTCTTCCGGTTCCTCGCCCACGTCTTCGTTCCTGGCGTCGACCGAGACCAGCTGGAGACCTTCTTCGCCGGCAACGCCATCTTCGGCGTCCTCGACCTGATTTCCGGTGGCGGCCTCTCGAACTTCTCTGTCGTCGCGCTCGGGGTCAACCCGTACATCAACGCTTCGATCATCATGCAGCTCATGACGGGTGTGATCCCGTCGCTCCAGGCGCTCAGCCGCGAGGGCGAGTACGGGCGCAACAAGATCAACCAGTACACCCGCTACCTGTCGGTGCCGATGGCGCTGCTCCAGTCGTACGGGTTCCTCGCGCTCCTCAACTCGCAGGGCATCCTCTCGTCGGGCTTCGACCTGTCGAACGGCACGACGCTCGTCCAGATTGCGACCCTGACGGCCGGCTCGATCGCGCTCATGTGGCTCGGCGAGCTCATCACCGAGAAGGGCATCGGCAACGGCATCAGCTTCATCATCTTCGCCGGCATCGTGAGCCAGGCGCCGGCCGCGTTCACCGGGTTCCTCCAGACGCCGAACTTCGCGCTCGTGGTCGGCTTCGTGATCATCGCGATCGCCTCGATCGCCGTGATCATCTACATCCAGGAGGGCCAGCGGCGGATTCCGATCCAGTACGCGAGCCGAGTCCGCGGGCGTCGGATGTACCAGGGCGGCCAGACGTTCCTGCCGCTCCGGGTCAACCAGGCCGGCGTCATTCCGATCATCTTCGCGATTTCGATCCTCCTCTTCCCCCAGCAGATCGCCTCGTACTTCACGAGCTCCGAGGTCGACATCGTGGCCGGCACGGCGACCGCGATCGTCAACTTCTTCAACCCCCAGACGATCCCGTACGTCGTGTTCTACTTCCTGCTCGTCGTCGGCTTCACATACTTCTACACGGCGTTCACGTTCAAACCCGACGAGACGTCCGAGCAGCTCCGCAAGAACGGCGGGTTCATCCCGGGCATCCGACCCGGCCGGCCGACGGCCGACTACCTGGCCCGCGTGGTCACCCGCATCACGCTCGCGGGCTCGCTGTTCCTCGCGATCGTGGCGACGGCGCCCTCGGTCATGGGCCTGATCGTTCCGTCGTTGACCAACATCGCCCTCGGCGGCACCGGTCTGCTGATCGTCGTGAGCGTCGTCGTCGAGACGATGAAGCAGATCGAGGCCCAGCTGTTGATGCGCAACTACGAAGGCTTCATCCGATGACGTCGGCGCCCGCCCCGGCGGCCCATCGCCGCGGGCCCACCCGGCGCCCTGCGTACTCGCTTCGCCCAGCGCGAGTGCCCCGCGATCGATCGTGACGGTCGTCGTCCTTCTCGGCGCGCCGGGCGCCGGCAAGGGGACCCAGGCACCGGTCGTGGCCGACGCGCTCGGCGTCCCGATCCTCGGTTCCGGGGACCTGCTCCGGGCGGCCGTCGCTGCCGGCACGCGCCTGGGGCGTGAGGCAGACCGCTACATGAGCCGCGGCCAGCTCGTGCCCGACGAGACGATCGTCCGCGTCTTCCTCGACCGGCTCGAGCAGCCTGACGCGCGGCGCGGCGCGATCCTCGACGGGTTTCCCCGGACGCGCGTCCAGGCCGAGGCGCTCGACGTTGCCCTGGCCGAGGCCGGGCGGCGCGTGGACCGGGCGATCTACGTCGAGGTCCCGATCGAGGACCTCGTGCGGCGCATGGCGAACCGCCGCATCTGCACGGCCAACGGGCATGTCTACAACCTCGCCTCGAATCCGCCGCTCGTCGAAGGCGTCTGCGACGTGGACGGCTCGGAGATCGTCCAGCGGCCGGACGACCGCGAGGAGACCGTGCGGGCCCGGATGACCGAGCAGATCCCGCCGCTGCTCGAGGTCGTCGACCACTACCGCCGGGCGGGCGTGCTCGTCAGCGTCGACGGCGACGAGCCGATCGACGTCGTGAGCGAGCGGATGCTCGCGGCGCTCGGCGTGCAGCCCGGCGAGGTCTCGTCGTAGCCATGGTCACCCGCAAATCGCGTCGCGAGATCGAGAAGATGCGTATTGCCGGGCGCATCGTCGCGGAAGTCCTCGCCCTCGTCGAGTCGGAGATGCGACCCGGCGTCACGACGGGCCACCTCGACCGCCTCGCGGAGCGCCACATCCGGGCGTCGGGCGCCGTGCCGTCCTTCAAGGGCTACGGACACCCGAGCAACCCGTTCCCGGCGAGCCTCTGCATCTCGATCGATTCCGAAGTCGTCCACGGGATCCCCGGCGAGCGGACGATCAAGGCCGGGCAGATCGTGTCGGTCGACGCGGGGGCGATTTACGACGGCTGGCATGGCGACGGCGCCCGGACGTTCGCGATCGGCGAGCCGCGGCCCGAGGTTCGCGAGCTCATCGACACGACCCGCCTCGCGATGATGGCCGGGATCGCCGCGGCCGTTCCCGGCGCCCACCTCGCCGACATCGCCGGGGCGATCGAGGACACCGCCCGGCCCCACGGCTACGGCATCGTCCGCCAGTTCGTCGGCCACGGGATCGGCACCGAGATGCACCAGGAGCCGCAGGTTCCGAACTACCGAACCGGCTCGCGCGGCCTGAAGCTCGTGCCGGGGATCTGCCTCGCGATCGAGCCGATGCTGACGCTCGGCAGCCACGAGGTCGCGGTCGCCGCCGACGGCTGGACGGTCGAGACGCGCGACGGTTCGCTCGCCGCCCATTTCGAGCACACGATCGCCGTAACGGACAACGGCCCGGAGATCCTGACGACCGTCTGAGAACGATGCGAGGAGAGCCCTCATCTGCGATCGACGCACCGAGGACCGAGGTGAAGCGCCTGCGGGCCCTCGGTCCGAGGTTCCGGCGATCGTGACGGCCGTGTCGTGGCCGGGAGCCGCAGTTTGCCGCGAACGGCCGCGTTTGATACGCTACGCGTTCGTGTGTCGGTCCCGGTGGGCCGGCACTCATCGTGAAGAAAGGGAACACCGACGCCCGTGGCAAAGCGAGATGCGATCGAAGTGGAAGGGACGGTCATCGAACCACTCCCCAACACCATGTTCGCCGTCGAGCTGGAGAACGGCCACCGCGTCCTGGCCCACATCAGCGGCAAGCTC
>DASTEU010000394.1:0-3496 GCA_035709325.1 Candidatus Limnocylindrales bacterium
ACGGGGGCACGATCGTGCGGCTCGCGATCCCGATGGGAGCAGAGGAGAGCGGCTGATGACTTACTCGGGACCGGAACGCCGCCGTGGCGGCCCCGATCGGCGCGGCGACGGGGAGCGGACGAAGATCCTGATCGTCGACGATCACGCGCTCTTCCGCGTCGGCATCGCGAACATCCTCGGCCGGGAGGCGGACTTCGACGTCGTCGGCGAGGCCGACGACAGCCGGAGCGCGATTGATCGGGCCCTCGAGACCTCGCCCGACATCATCCTCATGGACCTCTCCCTGCCGGCGCCCGGCGGGATCGAGACGACCCAGCGGATCAAGCGCGAGCTGCCCTCGACCGGGATCATCGTCCTCGCCGTCTCCGAGGACGAGGACGCCCTGTTCGATGCCATCAAGGCGGGCGCCGCGGCGTTCATCCTCAAGGATGTCGGTCCCGACGACCTCGTCACGATCATCCGCCGCGTCGTGACCGGCGAGTACCTGATCAACGACAAGGTCTTCGCCAAGCCGGCGGTCGCTTCGCGGGTCCTCAAGGAGTTCCGCGAGCTCGCGGTGTACGGCCAGGAGGCGGCTCCGATCTTCGCCCCGCTCTCGCCGCGCGAGGTCGAGATCCTCGACAACATCGCACAGGGCATGACGAACAAGCAGGTCGCATACGCCCTCTCGATCAGCGAGCAGACCGTCAAGAACCACATGAGCTCGATCCTGCGCAAGCTCTCGGTCAACGACCGGACCCAGGCCGTCGTCTACGCGATGCGGCAGGGCTGGATCCGGATGCCGGAGGATTGACGGGAGGCGACGTGGCCTCGACCGACCCGGCCGGCAGCTCCGAGTCGCCTGGCGAGCTGAGCGCACGCGTCACGCGCAACCTGGCGACGCTCGACCGCGAGCTCGCCGAGATCGACCTGCTCGTCCAGCAGGCCCGCACGGAGGCCGAACGCCACGAGCAGAAGCGCGCCCAGCAGGCCGAGAAGATCGCGGGCCTGCCCGAAGCGACGCCGGCCGGCGACGCGCTCGCCCTCAGCACGCAGCTCGTGTCACTGACGAAGCGGGCCGCGGTCATGGAGTCCCAGGTCGAGGTCCTCGAGGGCAAGCGGAAGGCCCTCGGGCGGTATCGGACCGCGCTCGCCGAGATCGCCGAGGCGCTGGGCGAGGGGGGCGGCGCGGCGGGCGAGGGTACGGCGGTCGGCGCCGGCGGGGGCGGCGGGGATGGTGGGGATGGTGGCGTCGGGATCGACGACGAGCCGGCGACGCCGGCGATGTCCCGGATCGTCCTCGGCGCCCAGGAGGACCTCCGGCGGGAGATCGCCCGGGCGATGCACGACGGCCCGGCCCAGAGCCTGACGAACATCGTCCTCCAGGCCCAGATCGTGGAACGCCTGCTGGCCCAGGACCCCGAGGTCGCCCGATCCGAGGTGCGCCAGCTCGTCTCGATGGTCCAGCAGACCCTCGATGCGACGAAGTCGTTCATCTTCGACGTCCGGCCGATGGTCCTCGACGACCTGGGCCTCGTCCCGACGATCCGGCGCGCCGCCCGGGAGCGGGGCCGGCGGACGGGGGTTGCCGTCGACTTCGAGTCGATGGGCGCGGACCGGCGCCTGCCGATGGAGCTCGAGAGCGGCCTGTTCCGGATCCTCGACGAGGCGATCGGGGGATACCTCGCCTCGGCCCCGGATCGAGTCGCCGTCCGGCTCGACTGGTCCGACGACCGCGTCGAGGGATCGGTCGTGGCGGTTCGCGATCGGTCGGCCGCGATCGACGAGGCCGAGCGGCGAGCTGCGGAGGTCGCCGAACAGGCGGCCGCCAAGCCGAAGGGCAAGGAGCAGCTCTCGCCGACGCTCGCCGCGATGATCGAGGACCGCCGCGCCCAGGCGGAGGCCGCCGCCGAGGCGGTCCGGTCGGCCGCGATCGTCAGCCTCCCCAGCCAGACCTGGCGGGAGATTCAGCAGCGGGCGGCGACGCTCGGGATCGCGGTCGAGCAGCTCGCCGGCGGCGGGGAGCTGCAGATCTCGGTCGAGGTGCCTGAGGGTGCGGATTCGGGCGGGGCGGTCGCCGGCGGGGCGGATTCGGGCGGGGCGGTCGCCGGCGGGGCCGCTGCCGGTGGGGCCGCTGCCGCCGAAGGCGCCGAGTCGCCGGCCGCGTCGGGCTGGCCGACCGGGGACGGCTGAGCCGGAGATGGACCGGCCGGGGGCAGCGGGTCAGGGGGTCGTCGAGTACGGGCTGATCCTCGTCCTGTCCGCGCTCGTCGCGGCGGTCGTCCACCTCTTCTTCGGGCGCACGCTGGCCGCGATCCTCGAGGTGATCGGCGAGGCGATCGAGCGAGCGTCCTGATGCGACTTCCCGCCCCGTGGCCGGTCTTGCGCCAGGTGCACGTGTCGGGGCCTGCGGGAGCACCAGATGTCGAATCTGTACGCGTCATGCACGGAACGCGCCCTCCCCCGGTGCGTTGATGCTCTACATGCATAGGATCGGCCGGCGGAGGCGTGGTTCCTCGGGCGAGTGTCGCGACGCGTGCATGGGGTGCATGCCGCCCCGCGATGAGCACCGGATAAGCGCCAGGCAAGCGGCGACGGGCACCATGGATCGATGTCGATCCGACGGCGGCCCGCCGATGTGGGTGCCGAGCGCGGCCGGTTCCAACTGACCGCAGTCGTCCGGGAGCAGACGATTGCGCGGCGGGACCGGGGCCTGTCGCTCGCCGACGTCGGAGCCGCCGTGGGCCTATCGGGCTCCATGGCCAGCCGCATCGAGGGCGGCCGCGTGCCGGACGTCGGCGTCATCCGCCTCTCGTCGATGCTCGCCGTTGTGGGACTCGACCTGTCGCTGAGGGCCTATCCCGGCGGCGGGCCGCTGCGCGATGCCGGCCACGCGGCGCTCCTGGCGCGGTTCCGGGCACGGCTCCATCCCTCGCTCGACTGGCGGATCGAGGTTCCGCTGCCGGTTGCCGGCGATCGGCGCGCCTGGGACGCGATGATCCGCGGCGCATCGTGGCGGTACGGCGTCGAGGCCGAGACGCACCCGACCGACGGCCAGGCGCTTGCGCGACGCCTCGAGATGAAGGTCCGTGACGGCGCCGTGGACGGCCTGATCCTCGTGCTTCCGCCGACCCGCCACGGCCGCGCCTTCCTTGCCGCGGCCGCCGACCTGCTCGCGCCGCTGTTCCCGGTGCCGGGCGGTCGGGCGCTGGAGCTGCTGGCCGCGGGCGTCGATCCGGGTGGGAGCGCGATCGTCGTCGTGTAGCGCTGGTGCCGTCGCGGGGCGTGGACGCCGTGCACCGTGACCCGCGAACCGGACTACGGGATCGGTACCAAATGGCCATTGGCGCCGCTCGGGCGCCGGGGCATAGTGGCCCAGCCCTCAACTGGGGGTGAGTACTCATCCAGGAGGCAGCCACATGGCGCTCGTTCATCAGTTCCTCGCCTCGCTTCGCCGCGACGAGGAAGGCCAGGGTCTCGCGGAGTACGCGCTGATCCTCGCGCTCATCGCGATCAT
>DASTEU010000395.1:0-4305 GCA_035709325.1 Candidatus Limnocylindrales bacterium
CTCGACTTCGCGAAGCTCGCGATCGCCGAGCTCGGGGCGATCAGCGAGCGGCGGACGGCACTCCTCCTCGACGAGCGGCTCAACGGCGGGCTGCCGGCCTTCCTCGTCCCGGCGTCCGGGCTCGACTCGGGGCTGATGCTCTACCAGTACACGGCGGCGGCGCTCGCCTCGGAGAACAAGGTTCTCGTCCATCCGGCCTCGGCCGACTCGATCCCGACGAGCGCGAACCAGGAGGACCATGTGTCGATGGGCCCGATTGCCGCCCGCCACGCGCTCACCGTCCTCGAGCACGTCGAGAGGATCCTGGCGATCGAGTTGATCGCCGCGGCGCAGGCCCTGGACCTGCGGCTCGATGCACCGGCGATGGCCGGGGCGACGCCGGGCGCCGGCGTCGCGGAGGCGCGCCGCCGGATCCGGGCCGCCGTGCCACGCCTCGAGCGCGACCGAGAGCCGGGGCCGGACCTCGCCGCGGCGACGTCTCTCGTCCGCGACGGCGAACTCGCCGATCTCGCGGGCGGCCGAGAATTCGAGCTGGAACGACCGGTCCGCGGCGAGCGGGAACCGGCCTGATCGCCGGGCGGGCCGGGCCGCGCCGGGCCCGCCGGAGAGCGGGGTAGACTCCCCGGATGGTGCGCCTCCGGATCGTCGACGTGACCGACCGCGAAGCGTTCGGGCTGATCCCGCCGTGTGCCGACCCGGGCTTCGACCACCGCACCTGCGACTACTGGGAGGACGCCGACCGCGGGTCGAAGGCCGCCCGCGCCGCCTGGCTCGAGCCGTCGCCCGCGCCCACCGCGCCGGCCCGCGTCCGTCCGGTGAACCCGTTCGCGTCGGCGGACGACGAACCGGTCGAGAACCCCTTCGCTCCGCCGCGGTCGGGCGGCCCGGCTTTCAACCCGTTCGCCCCCGCGGACGACGGCATGGCCGACAACCCGTTCGCGCCGCGACGCGAGGCCCGCCCGGCCGTCGCCGCCGACGCGCCCCGCAAGCTCGGCCTGCTGGGTCGCGGGCTGGCCGTCTTCGGGAGCTACGCCAAGGTCCTGCTGGCCGACGACCTCCCCGTCGCGTACACCCAGTTCGGGCCGCTCTCCGCCTATCCCCGCGCCCAGCGCCTGCGCGATCTCTACCCGCAGCTCCCCGAGGCGCCGCTGCCGGCGGTCATCACCTGCATCGCGTCGGCCGCGGGCGCGCGACGGGAAGGATATGCACAGGCGCTCGTCGCCGCGGTCTGCGACGATCTGGCCGGCCGCGGCTTCGCCGCGATCGAGGCGTATCCGCAGCGTGGCGCCCGGCCGGACGCGACGAGCGCCGCGACGCCGGAGTTCTGGCTGGCGACCGGCTTCACGATCGCGGTCGACGATGAGCGCTTCCCGGTCGTCCGCCGGGAACTCTCGTAGCAGAACGGCGACCGGTGTACCGTCGGCAGCACGACCGGCCGGCCACTCAGCGAGGGTAGCGCGACGATGGCGATGATCCAGGCGCTCGGGAACGTCACGAAGGTCCGCGGTGCGCTGATCTTCGTCGAGGACATCGAGAAGGAGCTCGCCTTCTACCGCGACGTCGTCGGGCTTCGGCTTCTCTATCGGACGCCGCGCTTCGTCCGGTTCGATGCGACCCAGGGCACGAGCATCTCGCTCATCGCCGGGGGCCACGCGTCCGTCGAGCCGAAGGACTTCCGGCGCGGCGGGATCGTGCCCGAGATGATCGTCGACAACCTCCAGCTGGCTCTGCGCCGCATCGAGTCGGCCGGCATCCGCCACGAGGCCGTCGTCCGGACCGAGTGGGGCCAGTTCTGCTTCCTGTGGGACCCCGAGGGCAACCCGCTCCAGTTCTACGAGTCGGCGTTCATCCGGCCCGACCGCGACCCCGAGCGACTGCCCGGGTGATCGCCCGCGCGGTCGGCGCCGGCCTCCTGTGCCTGGCGCTGCTCGCCTGCGGGCCGATGCCGGGTCCGTCGCCGGCGACGGCACCGTCGCCGAGCGGGAGCCCCGTCGGCCCGACGACCGAGCCCTCAGCGACCGCCGTCAGCGCGTCGGGGTCCGGCGTCCGGGTCGACGCATCCCTGCTCGAGATTCTGCCCGACGACGTCGACGGCGTCCCGATCGTGCCCGACGCGGAGAACGCGGCCGGCCTCGCCGCCGACCCCACCCTCGCCGCCGACGTCGAGGCGCTCGCGTTGGCGCTGGCCGTCGACCAGGCGGCGGGCGCGGAGAACCTCGCGATCGTCAACGTCGTTCGACTCCGGCCGGCGGTCCTCGGCGAGGCGTTCTTCCGCCAATGGCGCGACTCCTACGACGAGGCGGCCTGCGCGCCGGCCGGCGGCGTGACCGGCCATGCCGAGGCCGAGATCGACGGTCGCCAGGCCTTCATCGGGTCGTGTTCCGGCGGCGCCTTCACCTATCACGCGATCCACGGCGAGGACGTGATCGTCTCGATCACGTCGGTCGGCGAGGGGCGGCTCGGCGAGGCGATCATGGAGAACCTCGAGGGCTGAGCGGGCGGCCGGCCGCCAGGCCGTCGGGCCGTCGATCGACCGGTGCGCCGGGGCACCACCGATGGTGCGATCCGGTGGCAATCGGGTGGGTTAGGGGTGGTCGGCGGCGTTACCATGGCCCGCAACCCGTAGGGCATTTCCTTGCGCGTGAGGAGGGTTTCATCGTGCTTCCGACTGCCCGCCGTTCCCGTCGTCGAGGCTGGCTCTCCCTCGCCGGATCCCTGCTGATCCTGGCCGGCCTGCTGCCCGCCAGCGCAGCGCCGGCGCTCGCCGCCTCGACCGATCTCTTCATCTCCGAGTACATCGAGGGTTCGAGCAACAACAAGGCGATCGAGATCTACAACGGGACCGGCGCGACGGTGAACCTCGCGACCGGCGGCTACAACATCCAGATGCACTTCAACGGCAACCCGAGCGCGGGGCTGACGATCAACCTGGTCGGCTCGGTCGCCAACGGCGACGTCTACGTCCTCGCCCACGCGTCCGCGAACGCGACGATCCTGGCGCAATCCGACCAGGAAAACGGCGCCGGCTGGTTCAACGGCGACGACGCCGTCGTCCTGCGTCGGGGCACCACCGTGCTCGACGTCATCGGCCAGATCGGCTTCGATCCGGGCAGCCAATGGGGCAGCGACCTCACCAGCACGGCGGACAACACGCTCCGCCGCATGGCCGGGATCGAGGACGGCGACCCGAACGGCAGCGACGCCTTCGATCCGTTGGTTCAATGGGACGGCTTCGCGACCGACACGTTCGACGGGCTCGGCGCCCACTCGGTTGTGGCGGTGGACGCGGCACCCGAAGTGAGCTCGACGTTCCCCGCCGATGGCGCGACCGACTTCCACTACACGGCGAACCTTCTCGTCACCTTCAGCGAGCCCGTCGACGTGGCCGGCTCGTGGTTCGAGCTCACCTGCTCGCTGAGCGGCACTCACACCGCGAGCGTGTCCGGCGGTCCCACGACGTTCACCCTCGATCCCGACAGCGACCTGACGATCGGCGACGACTGCACGCTGACGATCCTCGCGGCCGGCATCACCGACGAGGACGGCGACGATCCGCCCGACAACCTGACCGTCGACTTCACGGTCGGCTTCACGGCGGTGGACGTCTGCGTCCTGCCCTTCACCCCGATCCACGACATCCAGGGTCCGGGTCCCGCGGCCGCGATCACCGGCAACGTCACGACCAAGGGCGTCGTCGTGGGCGACTTCGAGGGCGCGAGCGGCCTCGGGGGCTTCTACCTCCAGGACGCGACCGGCGACGGCGACGCCGCCACATCCGACGGGATCTTCGTCTTCACCGGCACCGCGAACACCGTGTCGGAGGGCGACATCGTCTGGGTGAAGGGCTTTGCCCGCGAGCGGTTCAACCAGACCGCGATCCAGGGTGCGAACAGCAACACCGCCGCCGTCCCGGCGACGAACATCGTCGACTGCGGCGACGGCAGCGTTGCCCCGACCGAGGTGACGCTCCCGTTCCCCGAACTGACCTATCCCGAGCGCTTCGAGGGCATGCTCGTCCAGCTGCCCCAGTCGCTCGTGATCTCCGAGTACTTCAACTACGAGCGCTTCGGCGAGATGGTCCTCGCCCTGCCGCTGCCGGGCGAAACGCGACCCTTCACGTCGACCTCGATCGTCGAGCCCGGCGCCCCGGCCATCGCCCGGGCGCAGGCGAACCTCCTGAGCCGGATCACGCTCGACGACGGCCTGAGCGCCCAGAACCCGCCGATCGTCCGCCATCCCAACGGCGACCCGTTCTCGCTGACCAACCGGTTCCGCGGCGGTGACACCGTCGCGAACACGGTCGGC
>DASTEU010000396.1:0-3751 GCA_035709325.1 Candidatus Limnocylindrales bacterium
GCGCCGGAGATCGACATCGTCGACGTCGGAGTGTGAGCGGACCGGCCCTCGCGCCGCTCCTCGACGGCATCGATCTCGTCGTCTTCGACAAGGACGGCACGCTCCTCGACTTCGAGGCGATGTGGGGCGGCTGGGCCGCCGGGCTCGGCCGGCGCCTCGAGGCAGCGACGAAACGGCCCGTGGCCGGCGACGTGTTCGCGGCGATCGGCTTCGATCCGGTCACCGAACGCGTCCGACCCGGCTCGCCTCTGGCGATCGCGACGATGGGCCAACTCGAGGAGGTCGTCGCGGCGGTGATCCGCCGCTGGTGCCCGAACGTGGCGGCGGCGCGGCGGGCCGTCGAAACCGCCTGGTTCATGCCGGACCCGGTCGGGACGGCCGTGCCGACGGCGGACCTGGGCCGGCTCTTCGAGGCACTCGTCGCGACCGGCCGGCGGATCGCGGTCGCGACGACCGACGACCGGGCCCCGACCGAAGCGACGCTGCGGGCGCTCGACCTGCGCCGGTTCGTGTCGGCGCTCGCCTGCGGCGACGACGGCGTCGGCGTCAAGCCCGATCCGGCGATGGTTCTCGCGATCTGTCGTGCCCTCGGCGTTGAGCCCAACCGGACGGCGGTCGTCGGCGACACGCCGGCCGATCTCGCGATGGGCCGGTCGGCGGGGCTCGGGCGCGTCGTTGGCGTCCTGACCGGCGTCGGGTCGCGCGAGGACCTCGAGCCCCTCGCCGACACGTTGCTCGAATCGGTCGGCGACCTCCTGGCGAGCTGAGGGAGGCGCCGGCCCGAACCCCGACCGTGGCGACGGCGGCGCCCGGCGCCCGACGGCGGCGCCCGGCGCCCGACGCCCGCGCTCTGCTCTCAGGCCCGCAGGTTTCCGCTCACGCCGAACACGATCGGGCCGGGGAGGCGCCCGGGAGTCGTCTGGCCGCTCCCGAGTCGCGTTCTCGACGGCCCTGATGCCGGATCGTGCGTCGCCCTGCATCAGCCGACGGTGGCGATCGTGCGTGGCGTGCCCTGCATGCCGAGTCGCGTTCGCTCAGGGCGGAAATCCCGCCGGGTGAGTGTGGAGCGCCCGACCGCCGCGTGATTGCTGTCACCGGTCAGATCCCGGGGTTACGGTGCTCGATCCGGCACGGGAGGGCGCCCACCGTCCGTGAGGGCCGGGCGGCCACAACCGGCGATATCGTCCGGTGAGAGCGAGCGGGCGCTGGAGCGACGCTAGCGGCGGGTACCCATGAGCCGGAGCAGGAACAGGAAGATGTTGATGAAGTTGATGTAGAGGTGGATCGCGCCGAGGACCGAGGCCTTCTCGACCGAGCCGAGCGACGCGGCGTAGTCGCCGTACGAGATCTTCTGGACGTCGTACGCCGTGTAGACGGTGAAGACGACGACGCCGATGAGCGCAATCGCCCAGCCGATCGGGCCGCTCCCGAGCCACAGGTTGACGATCGAGGCGACGAACACCCCGATCATGCCCATGAACAGGTAGCCGCCGATCGAGTTGAGGTTCCGCTTCGTCGTCGCGCCGTAGATCGCCGCCGCCCCGAACATCGCCGACGCGCCGAGGAACGACGTGATGACCGACTGGACCGTGTAGAGGGTCACGATGACCCCGACGGTCAGGCCCATCGTCGCCGCGAAGACGAAGAAGAGGCCCAGCGCCAGCGAGGCGTTCAGGCGCGGCATCAGCGCCTGGATCCCGATGCCGAGGCCGAGCTGGCCGATCACGATGATCCACCACGATCGCCCGACCGTGCGGATCAGCTCGGGCGAGTTCGACACGAACGCGGCGATCCCTGCGGTCAGCAGCAGTCCCGCGAACATCCAGCCGAACGACTGGACGAGAAACGTGTTCGCCAGCTCTGGTGCCGGCCGGACGCCAAGTTGTGAGGGAAGCCCCTGGTTCTGCATCTAGCGCGCGCTCCTCTTCGTGACGGTGGGCCCCCGGCGCCGCCCGTTCGGGCGAGCCGGCGTGGCGCTCCTGGCCTCGGCCTGCTCGGCGCCCCTGGCGAGGACCCACAGCAGATCGGCCAGCCGGTTCAGGTACGGTAGCAAATGAGGTCCCGGAATCAAGCCCTCGCGACCCAACGCGACCGCCCTTCGCTCGGCTCGCCGGAGCGTAGTCCGGGCGATCTCGAGCGCGGCGCTCGTCCGCGTCTCGCCGGGGACGACGAACTCGGTCGGCATGTCGATGTGGCTCTCGACCTCGCGCAGAAGATCGTCGATGCCCTCGACCATTGCCTGCGAGACGCGCGTCCGGTCGTCCTCGAGCCGCTCCCAGGCGTCGGGGTTCGTGGCCAGCTCGGCGCCGACGACGAAGAGCTCCCGCTGGAGCCGCAGGATCAGGCTGGGCAGGTCGCCGAACCCGACCGACAACACGCCGTAGCGGTCCTTCAGCCCGAGCTCGGCCCGGGCCAGCCCAAGGGCGGCAACGGTCTCGTCGATCGTGCCGTATGCCTCCGTTCGGAGGTCGTCCTTGGCGATCCGGGGGCCACCGTAGAGCAGGCCGGTCGTGCCGTCGTCGCCCTTGCCGGTCGCGACCGCCGATCGGAACTCGCGGGTCACCACATCAGGCCGGCGTCGCGCGGGTCCCAGCGCTCCGCCAGCAGGGTCACCTTGACGTCGTGATCGACGACCGACTCGGCCTGCTCCTTGACCTGCTGGATCATCGAGCCGGCGTAGGGGCAGAACGGCGTGGTGAGGATCATCTTGACCTCGGTCTCGTCCGTGCCGAGGATGATCTGCTTGATCAGCGCCAGCTCGACGACGTTCATCCCGATCTCGGGGTCGACGACGGCGCGCAGCGCGTCGAGGATCGCGAGCTCCGTCGCCCGGCGCTCGGGATCGAAGGCGGGCGCGGTGGCGGCGTCGGTGGTCGTGTCGGCGGTCGTGTCGGCGGTCGTGTCGGTCATTGGAGGCTCCGGGGTGCGTGGCGTCGATCCTACCATCGCTCCCCGGCGAGCCCTCCCGAGCGATCCCGGCGCTAGGGGCCCGGGCCTCCAGGCTCCGCGCCCGACGGCACGCGCGACCCGGCCTTCACGACGACGCCCGGTCGACGATAGGGAGCCGGCAGGTCGGAAGCCTCGGCCTCGCTGAGGCCCGGGCCGGTGAGCGAACCGTCCGCCTCGAGGAACTCGCCGTACCGCTCGGGATGCTCGGCGGCGTAGGCGTATGCCGCGGCGATGCCCAGACGGCGGAGCTCGGGGTGGTCCTTGATCAGCTCAGTCAGGCCGTAGCCGTTCCGGCGCAGCTCGAGGAGCTGGCGGACCGTCAACCGGGTTCCGTAGCAGAACGGCTCCCCGTTCATGACGAGCGGATCGACCTTCACCCACTTGATGGTCATCAGCCGCCCCGATAGAGGAACTGGAGCAGCGGGTTCCGCTTGCGAGCGTCGCCGGCAACGCGGCGGTTCCAGCGCATGTGGGCGATGCCCGCGTCGATCGCTGCGTGGAGAGCCGAAGCCTCGGGACCCGGCACGAAGGGTGCGATCGCGGCGCGCAGGCCCTCCATGATGTGGACGAGATCGTCCATCGGGACGCGCCGGCGGCGATAGATCGGAACGGTCTGGTCGGCCCACTTCCCGACGAAGCCCGGGTCGTTCGTGGCGACCGACAGGGCGATCCGGTCGATGATGATCTCCGTGTCGCGCAGGAGCTGGCGCAGCCCGATCGCGTCGTAGCGGTCGCGGAACGCCGGGTCGCGCTCGAGCGCGACTTCGAGCGCCCGGGCGCCGAGGCGATCGGCGGCGCCGCG
>DASTEU010000397.1:0-4805 GCA_035709325.1 Candidatus Limnocylindrales bacterium
CCCTCCGACCACGGCCGGCGCGACCGTCGAGCTGGAGCGCGCGATCGATGGCGGCGACTGGACTCCGTTCGCGATCGGGCCCAGCGGGAATGCGGCCGCTGACTCGATCCGCACGGGAGCGGTCCACGCGTATCGCGTCCGAGTCGCCGGTCCTGGGGCGCCCGGCCCGTGGGCGACGGTCGACGACGTCGCAGCCGACCGAATCGAAGCCACCAGCCGGACCGTTGTGCTCGACGGGCCGTGGGAACGCGTCGCGTTCGGGGCGTATTCGGGTGGTTCCGCGCTGTCCACGGACGGCAATGGAGCGACGCTCACCTGGCAAGGGACGGCCCAGGCAATCGCGATCGTGGGCCCGACCGGGCCGACGCGGGGCCGGATGATCGTCACCGTGGACGGGACGAGGGCCGATGTCGTCGACCTCCGCTCGGCGCACTTCGTCGCCCGTCAGGTCCTGTTCACGGCCTCCTTGCCGGCGCCGGCCCTGCACGAGATCACGATCGAGGCGGAGCCGGTCGGCGGCCGCCGGACCGTTGCCGTCGACGACATCGTGACGCTCGGCTGGACGGTCAATGCTCTCGGAGGTTCATGACGATGAGAACCACGATCGCGATCGATCCGGCGACGATCACCCAGGGTAGGGCGATCGACTCGAAGCCGTCGGGCACGATGTCGGCCATGAGCGCCGCCACGACGAACGCCCCGACCACGCCGGGCACGAGGCCGATGAGCGCCCGCATGCGTCGCCGCGGCAGGCCCGGTGCCATCTGGAGGACGACGAGGATGACGGCACCGAGCGAAACGACGACAAGGGCCGCGATCGCGACGTTTGCCACGGCTCGATGATACGGACCATTCCTCGATGACCGAAGCACGGCGCCGCATCGCGATCGTCCTGATCGCCGCGGCGCTCGTCCTCGGTGGGGCCGTCGCGATCTCCATCGCCGCCCGGCCCGGGCCGACGGCGGGTCCCTCGCAAGCCGCACCCGGCAGCGACCGCCCCTCGACGCCGGCACCCGGGGACGCTGCCGTCAGGGCCTACCGGACCGTGACGCTCCTCCCCGGCCCGCCGGTCGAACCGCCCGGCCGCCCGCTCCAGTCGCGCCTCTGGACGATCGACGGCCAGTGGTGGGCGGCGATGATCGAGCCGGTCACCCGCGAGACGCGGATCTTCGCGCTGAGCGACGACGGCTCGGCCTGGGCCGACGCCGGCATCCGGCTCGACGAGCGGCCGGGGGCGATGGTCGACGTCCTCTGGTCGGGCGACCGGCTGTACGTCGCCAGCGGCGTGCCGGGGCGCTCCACGAATGACGGGGTCCGGCTCAGCCGCTTCAGCCGCGACGCGGGTCGCTACGTGCTCGACCCGAACTTTCCGGTGCCGATCACCGAGCGGGGGGTCACGGCCGTATCCCTGGCGCGGGACGGGACGGGACGGCTGTGGGCCGCGTTCGTCCAGGAAGGCGGCGTGTTCGTCGCGCATTCGATCGACGACGATGCCGTCTGGACGCCGCCGGAACCGGTGACGGGCGCGACGCCGGTGGGCGATCGCGACGTCGCCGGCATCGTCGCCGACGGCGAATCGGGCGTGTCGCTGGTCTGGAGCGACACCCCGAGGCGATCCATCCGCGTCGCGAGCCGCGCGGACGACGACGTGCCGGAGCGGTGGTCGCCGTCGGAGGTCCTCTTCGACGGCCTGCCGCTCGCCGACGAGCCGCTCGGCCTCGCGACCGACGGCGCCGGAGCCCTGTTCGTCACCGTCGAGACCGCCGTCGCCGACGACCCCGCCGCCGATGACGGAGACCCGGCGATCGTCCTGCTCGTCCGCGATGGGGCCGGCGCCTGGCGCCAGGCGCTCGTGGCCCGCGTCGGCGACCGCCTGGGGCTGCCGTTCACTCTCATCGATCCCGGTGGCGCGGAGGCCTACGTCCTTGCCTCGTCGCCCCGGCATGGCGGATCGGTCCACCTGAAGCGCAGCGCGATCGATCGCCTCGAGTTCCCGGCCGGCCGGGGCCTCACGCTGATCGCCGACAGCACGCTCCCCGACATCGCCTACCTCTCCTCGACGAAGCAGCCGATCGACCTCGAGTCCGGGTTCGTCGTGCAGGGCCTCGACGAGGAAACCGGCGTCTACTGGCACGCCGTCATCGGGCCGCCGGGCGGCGGGACCGCCCCGACGCCCTCGGCCAGCGGGGGGCCCGGCCGGTCCGGCGACCCGACCACGTCGCCGTCGCCGTCGCCGGTCGGTCCGATCCCCGTCTTCACCGACGACTTCGAGCCGTGGCCTCTGAACGGGCCGATCGGGAACGGCTGGAGGATCCGGCCGGCGGACGCCGTCGGCACCCTCGTGGTCGTGGCCGATACGCCCGACGGAAACCGGAGCGCGCAGCTCGTCGCGACCGGCGCCGATCCGATCCGGGCGTGCAAGGACTTCGCACCGGTGGCTTCGGGAATCCTCACCGCCGACATCCGGATCAACGTCGACGCCATCGATGCAGCCGACGCCGTCATCACGAGCCTCCGCGACGGGGGTGCCGAAGCGGCGTCGGTCCGTTTCGGCCAGGGCGGGACGTTCGTCTACTACTCCGGCGCCACCAGGGTCCGGACGACCGTCCCCACCCGCCTCGGTGCCTGGTACCGCTCGACGCTGACCGTCCACCTCCAGTCCGGGACGTACGACTGGCGGCTGGCGGCCGACGACGGAACGGAGCTGCTGGAGGTCGACGGCGTGCCGTTCCGGGAGGCCGAGGCGACCCAGGTCTCCGAGATCTGCGTCGCCACCTCGACCGGTGGCGGCGTGCGCTTCGACGACGTCCGGCTCAGCCGGGCGCCGTAGCGATCCTCGAGGGCGCCGTCGAGGCGCAGCGCCGTCGAGACGCGGGCCGAACGCGGCCTACGGCGCCGCCGCCTGCCGGACGACGACCTGATCGAACCACACGGTCGCATCCGAACGGCCGAGATCGAGCCCGACCCGGACGTCGGGATCGCCCAGGAGCTGCTTCGCGTCGAATCGGACGACCTGCCACGCCGTCGTCACCTGGAACACGCGCGCGATCGTCGTCTGGCCATTGCCGTCGATGAGCCTGACGCGCAGCTCGCGGGCCGAGGCAGCCCGGACGGCCACCTCCACGACGTACGTCACGCCCTGGTCCATCGGCAGGCTGGAGCTGATCAGCGAGACGCCGGAGCGAGCGGCGCTGCCCGTGGCGATGTCGACCCGGGCAGCTGCCGAGCCATCCGGCCCGGCACCCGGCTCGTGGGCGACCGTCGCCTCGGCGCCGTCGGTCATGACGAGTTGCCAGCCGGTCAGGCCGTCCTCGAATCCGCCGTTCGGGACGAGGCCGACCGGGGCGGCCGACGCCGAGGGCGGTGCGACCGTCGGAGGCGGCGCGACCGACGGGGACGGGGACGGCGAGGGGGGCGCCGGCGTCGGTGACGGGGGCCCCGTCGGCGCAGCCGAGACGGTCGGTGGCGCCCGCCTCGCGAGCGCATCGGCGAGGCGGTCGTCGAGCGGGCCGAGCCCCGCCAGCAGGTCGATCACCGCGACGGCGCCGTCGACGTACGCCTGCGTGTTGCGGATCGACGTGCCGAGCGTCTCGTTCGTGCGCGCCGCCACGGCGTCGTAGAACGCGTCGAGGTCGCGGCCCAGGGCCTCCGTTTCGTCGGCGAGGAGCAGCCGGCCGCTTGCCTCGCGGCCGATCGTGAGGTCGGCGTTCACCGACCGCAGGACTGCCGCGATGTCGGCGGCACTCGGTGCCTCGACCTCGATCACCGCCCGCAGGTCGGCGATTCGCCCGGCGAGGCTCTGGTTGACGATCAGCGCCGTCGCCAGCGCGTTGCGGACGCTCGGGTCCATCGTCGGCGACGCGCTCGGTCGCACCGAGGGGGACGGCGACCGGCCCGCGGCCGGGGGGCTGCCCACGCCGGCCAGTGCCTGCGTGGCGATGAGCGCCACGGCGATGAGCCCGACGAGGACGGAGGCGATTGATTCGGGCGAGGCGACGTCGCGCCAGCGCGCGCCGTTCACGAGGCGGCCGCCTTGCGCCTGCCGCGGACCCTCAGGCGCTCCGTGAAGTCGACACCGGGTTCCGCCGCCACCGATGCAAACGAGAGCGTCGGCCCGCCGTCGCCGCTGGTCGCCGCGATGAGGAGGCTGTCGTCGACGACCGTCGTCTCCGTTCCGGTCAGCCGCACGCGTGCCGCAACGGCCGAGGGACTCACGTGCGTCGGCCCGAGCGCATGGAGCTCGGTCCCGACGCGGGCCAGCAGGTAGCGGCTGCCGATCTGGAGCGGCACGCTTCCACCCATGAAGATCCCGCTGCCCAGAATCGCGTCACCAGGTCCGCCGCCCGGAACCGACGTCGTGATGGCCGCGTCGTCGGCGGGCGGCCACCAGGCCAGGGACCGCGCCGGACGGGCGATCGACTCAGGAACCGGGGCGGGCAATGGATCCGCCCGCCGGGCGCTGCGGGCCGTCCTGCCGGGGATCACGAGCGGGGCCGGTGAGCTCGCGGCTGCGGCCACCGGATCCGGGCCTGCCCCGCCGTCCGCCGCAACTGCCTCGGGGGCGGCGGCCGCGCCGTCCGCGGTGAAGGCCAGGCCGCAGCCCGGGCAGGCACGTGGCCAGCCCCGCATCCGGGTCCCGCAGGCCGGACAGCGACCCGGCGGTGCCGCCACGAGCAGAGCGACCGCGATCGGTCCGAGGACCATGCCGAAGAAGAACCAGGCAGCCCAGGACCGGCCCCGCTGGAGCGCCAGCCAGCTGGACAGCGGGGCGAAGACGATCGCCGATACGACGACCGCCAGGATGG
>DASTEU010000398.1:0-8872 GCA_035709325.1 Candidatus Limnocylindrales bacterium
ATCCAGGGCTGGTTCGGCCAGCGCGACCAGTTCGCGATGGGCCAGGGCTACGATCCCGATCCGGGCATCCGGGCCTGGCTGACGGGCACCCCGGTCATCCCCGCGATCGCGGGCGTCGACGTCGGGGTGGCTCTCGTCGAGGAGGCCGGGATCGGCCGGATCGCGGCCAAGGGCCGGGCCCTCACCGAGTACGCGATCGGGCTGTTCGACGCGTGGCTCGAGCCGCTCGGGTTCGCGCTCGGCAGCCCGCGGGACCCGGCCCGCCGCGGCGCCCACGTTGCCGTCCGGCGCGCCGATGCCCGCGAGCTGACTTCCCGGCTGATCGCCGCCGCCGTCATCCCCGACTTCCGTGAGCCGGACTCGATCCGCCTGGGGCTCTCGCCGCTCACGACGAGCTTTGCCGACGTGCGGCGGGGGATCGAGCGGCTGCGGGCGCTCGCCGCCGGCTGAGCGGACTCAGGCCTCCATCCGCAGCTCCTCGAGATCGAGGTCGCGTTCGACCCGCCGGTAGATCTCGTCGCGGATCGCGCCCGTCTCGCGAAGCCCGTCGAGCGCCTCCCGCTCGGCGTCGAACACGGCGGTCCGGATCGCGCGGTGCTCGAGCAGCTCCTGCTCCGACTCGTCGGTCGGACCCTCGGCGTGGTGGATCTCGAGATCGCGGGCGCGGTGCCCGTACTGGACGCGCAGCGCGTCGATCAGCTCGAGGTGGCCCGGCCACTCTGCGGCGAGCTCATCGATCCTGCGGACCGCCGCCTCCGCCGCGAGCTGGCGCGCCTGGGCCTCCTCCTGCTCGTCGCCGTCGTCGCCGACGATTCCGAGGCCGCGGATGACGAGCGGCAGCGTCAGGCCCTGGCCGACGAGCGTCGCGAGGATCACGGCGAAGGTCAGGAAGATCAGCAGGTGGCGCTCGGGGAAGTCGAGCGGCAGGGCGAGGGCCGCGGCGAGGGAGACGACGCCGCGCATGCCCGCCCACGCGACGAGGAAGACGTTGCGCGGCGGTGGATCCGCCTCGCGCTCGCGGATCGCGGCGCTCAGCAACCGTGGCACGTACGTTCCCGGGAAGACCCACAGGATCCGGACGACGATCGCCGTGAGCGAGACGGCGACGGCGAGCCCGACGAGCTCGCCGGTCGGCCGGTCGGCGATGCCGGCGAGGATCGAGGGCAGCTGGACGCCCATCAGGATGAAGACGCTGCCGTTGATCAGGAAGAGCAGAACCTGCCAGGCGGCCGCGCCGCCGACGCGCCCCGACGAGCTCAGCGTCCGCGACGCATGACGTCCGGTGTAGATGCCGGCGGCCACGGCGGCGAGAACGCCGGAAACGCCGAGATGCTCCGCGGGAACATAAGCCGCGGCCGGAGCGAGGAACGAGATGACAATCTCGAACACCGGGTCGTCGAGGCGCCGGAAGATCGCGGCGACGACGACACCGACGACGAGCCCGAAGGCGACGCCGCCGACCGCGACGAAAACGAAACTGGTCCCCGCATCGACGATCGAGAACGTGCCGCTCAGCGCGGCGGCGACGGCGAACCGGTACGCGACGAGCGCGGTGGCGTCGTTCACGAGGCTCTCGCCCTCGAGGATCGTGACGGCGCGGCGAGGGACGCCGAGCCGCTGGAAGATCGCGGTCGCGGCCACCGCGTCGGGCGGCGCGACGATGGCCCCGAGGGCGAACGCCGCCGCCCAGCCCAATCCGGGGATCAGCGCCTGGGCGACGGCGGCGACGGCGACGGTCGTCGCCAGGACGAGCCCGACCGACAGGAGGGCGATCGGCCGCAGATTCGCACGGAAGTCGCGGATGGAGGTGAAGTAGCCGGCCCCGAACAGGATGGGCGGCAGGAACAGGAGGAACACGAGATCCGGCTCGAGCTCCATCGTCGGCAGGCCCGGCACGAAGCCGAGCGCCAGCCCGCCGAGCATGAGCAGGATCGGATACGGGACCCCGATCCGGCGGGCGAGGATCGCGAGGGCCATCGCCGCGAGGAGCAGGAGCAGGACGACTTCGATCGCCCCGATCGGCGCTGCTGCGGCTCCGACGGTCCCCTCGCTGGCAGCGGCCGCGATCACGTTTCGGGGCGGCTCCGGGCCTCGGCGAGAAACTGGACTTCGATCGGCTCGATCGGGTCGGCCGGGCTGAAGCCGAAGACCTGGCCGTAGAACGACAGCTCGGCCTCGAACGAGCGGATGATGTTCTCGGCCGCGCGGAAGCCGTGATCCTCGCCCGGGAAGAGCAGGTAGGCGTGAGGCAGCCGCTTCTCCCACAGCGCATCGACGATCTGCTCCGCCTGGGCCGGTGCGACGATGTGGTCTTCGGCCCCCTGGAGGATGAGGACGGGACACGAGATGCGGTCGGTGAAGTTGAGCGGCGACCGCTCGCGGTAGAGGTCCCTGCGCTCCGGGTACGGCCCGACAAGCCGATCGAGGTAGCGGGACTCGAACTTGTGGGTCTGGCTGGCGAACGTCTCGAGGTCGCCGATCCCGAAGTAGCTCGTCCCGGCCTTGAAGGCGTCCGAGAACGTCACCGCGCAGAGGGTCGTGTACCCGCTCGCGCTCCCGCCGCGGATCGCCACCCGATCGCGATCGACGAGGCCCTGCTCCACGAGCCAGCGGGCGCCCGCGACGCAATCGTCGAGATCGACCACGCCCCATTGCCCCTCGAGCCGCTTGCGGTAGTCGCGACCGTAGCCGGTGCTCCCGCCGTAGTCGACGTCGAGGGCCGCGAACCCCCGGCTCGTGAACAGCTGGGCGAGAACCGTGAACGCGGAGTTGGCCGACGCGGTCGGGCCGCCGTGGCTCGTGACGATGAGCGGCGGCAGGGCGCCGTCAGGACCCCGGAACGTGCGGTTCTTCGGTGCGTAGAAGAGCCCGAACGCGGTCCGCCCGCCGGTCGTCGGGAACTCGACAGGCTGTGGCACGGCGACGTCGGCCGGATCGAATTCGGCCGCCATCGAGCGGCGGAGGACGATCCACGTGCCGCTCGAAGGGTTGAGGTCGATGATCGCCGGCGAAGCTGTCGGGGAGGCCGCCCGCAGCACGACTCGGTCGCCGTCGACTGCGACATTGCTCATCTCGGTGAACGGAACCGCGATCTCCTCGACGGTGCCGGCGCGGATGCGGCAGAGCCGGTCGCGACCGCCGCTCCGGGCAACCACGATGATCGAGCCGTCGGCCAGGAACCCGTATGTGGAATAGCCGAACTGCCAGTCGGGATAGACGACCTCCGCCTCCATCGGGGCGACCGGCTCGGTCTCGTCCCCGGCGAGGCGATAGAGGTTCATCCAGCCGGTCGGCTCGGCGGCGAAGTGGAGGACACCGTCGGGCGACCAGCGTGGCTGGGAGATCCAGTCGGTCGGGCTGCCGGCGATCGTGCGCACCGTGGCAACCGACCCGTCGCCCGCCAGCTCGGCGAGGCGCAGCTCGGTGCCGTCCCACGGCAGGTTCGGGTGGCGCCACTCGAGCCAGGCGAGGCGATTGCCGTCGGGCGCGAGGCGCGGCGCGGCATAGAAGTCGGCCCCTTCGACCACGACCGTCACGGCACCGTCGCCGAGATCGATCGCGACGATCGTGTTCTCGGCCTCGCCGTGGCGGGCGAGCGTCTCGGGCTCGTGGTCCTCGCGGACGCCGATGAGCCGGTTGCGGATCGGATCGTGGACGAAGTCGGCGAAGCGCCACTGTCGGTCTGCCGGCGTCAGCGGCACCAGCTCGCCCGGCCGCGTCACCCGCTGGAGGCGGCCGGTGGCGAAGTCCGAGACGACGACGAGTCCGCCATCGTTCGCCACGAGGTACGCACCGCCGCCGTATTCGTGGACACGGCTGCGGACGTTGAAGCCCTCGGGCGTGAGGCGCGTCTCGGCCCCGTCGGGGTCGCGGCGAATCAGCACCTGGCGACCCGACTCGTCCGGCCGACCCTCAAGCCACCAGCGGACTCCGCCGGCCGCGCTGACTTCGGTCAGGGCGACGACCCCTTCCGTCAGCAGCGAGATGGGGAGCGGGGACGGCCAGGCGCCGTAGGGCGCCACCCGCGCCTTCGTCACCGCACGACCCCCTGCCCTGCCGGCTCCGACGCCGGCGTCCTCCACACCACGGGCGCAGTGTAGGTCTTGGGGCGCTTCGTCATCTGGCGGCCGGGGGGCGGTAGCCGTTGGGCGCCGCCGGGGCCGGCGGGGCGCCGCCCGGGCCGGCGGGGTGCCGATCCGGGCCGGAGGGCGCACCGCCCGGGCCGGCGGGGCGCCGATCCGGGCCGGCGGGGGCGCCGCCCCCCGCTCGTGCTCGGCGCCTTCCGCCAATTGCGCCGATTTCGCACGCCGCGCGAAACCACTCCCCTTCGGCGCTGACGATCTCGGAGTCCGAGATCGGACCAAGGCGTCGGGTGGTCAGCCGGGTCGCCTCTTCCGACCGGACGGGTTGCAATCACGGTCATCTGACGTGGAGGAAAACCCGTTGAGGTGGATGCGATCCCGTATCCGGACCACGGGGCTCGCGGGCCGGCCGATGCATCCACGGTCATAAGGAGTCGCGGTGAATTCGGCGGCGGAGGCGGCGGAGGCGGCGGGGCGACGAGGCGGCGGGGCGGGGGGACGGCGGGCGCGCTGCGGGCGGCGGGCACCCCCGGCAGGGGCGGGTGCCCCGCCTCGCCCTACGTGCCGTGCTTCCAGGACGAGACGTATTCGATCTGCTCCTGGGTCATCGGATCGAGCGTGATTCCCAGCGCCTCGAGCTTCAGGCGGGCGACCTCGGCGTCGATCGCCTCGGGCACGACGTAGACCTGGGCCGACAGCGACTCGTGGTTCCGGGCCACGTATTCGGCCGAGAGTGCCTGGTTGGCGAAGCTCATGTCCATGACCGCAGCCGGGTGGCCCTCGGCGGCGCCGAGGTTCACGAGACGGCCCTCTGCGATCAGGTTCACCCGCTTGCCGCCGAGATCGAACTCCTGGACGTTCTCGCGCGCCTCGCGGACGTGGCCCTCGGCCATTTCCCGCAACGCGGCGAGGTCGAGCTCGGCGTCGAAGTGGCCGCTGTTCGCCATGACGGCTCCGTCGCGCATCGCGGCGAAATGCTCGCGGCGAAACACGTTGATGTTGCCGGTCGCGGTCACGAACAGCTCGCCCCACGGCGCCGCCTCGCCGGCGGTCATGACCTGGTAGCCGTCCATCAGCGCCTCGAGGGCCCGGACCGGGTCGACCTCGACGATCGTGACGTGGGCGCCCATCCCGGCCATCCGCGACGCTATCCCTCGCCCCACCCAGCCGTAGCCGGCGACGACGACCTTGCGGCCCGCGAGCAGGATGTTCGTCGCCCGCAGGATCCCGTCGACCGTCGACTGGCCCGTCCCGTAGCGGTTATCGAAGAGGTGCTTCGTCTGGGCCTCGTTCACGGCCACGACCGGGAAGCCCAGCGCGCCGTCCGCGGCCATCGCCTTGAGCCGGATCACGCCGGTCGTCGTCTCCTCCGTCCCGGCGAGGACCTCGGCGACCTGCGAGGGCCGCTCCGAGTGGAGGAGCGACACGAGGTCGCAGCCGTCGTCCATCGTGATCTGGGGATGCGTGTCGGCGACGGCGTTGAGATGGGCGTAGTACGTATCCCGATCCTCCCCGCGGCGGGCGAAGGTCGCGATGCCGTACTCGGCGACGAGGGCCGCCGCGACGTCGTCCTTCGTGGACAACGGGTTCGAGGCCGCGAGGACCACCTCGGCTCCCCCGGCGGCCAGCGTCCGCATCAGGTTGGCCGTCTCGGTCGTGACGTGGAGGCATGCCCCGATCCGGAGCCCGGCCAGCGGCTGCTCCCGCTCGAAGCGCTCGCGGATCAGGCGCAGCACCGGCATCTCGCGCTCGGCCCACTCGATGCGCCGGACACCCTCGGCGGCCCGGCCGAGGTCGGTCACATCATGGGCGGGTGGGGAGCCGGACGCGGGCCTGGGGCCGGAGGCATCCCCGGAGCCGGAGGTCGCCCCCTGGGGCGTCGTCGTGCCTGTCATCGCTTGTCGGTCTCCTTGCGGGCGAAGAAGCGCCGGAACGGCGCCGTGAGATCCGGCCACGGCGAACCGAGCCGGTGGACGAGGCGCTCCTCGAACCGGACGTGCTCGGCATACCCGAGCCGCCGGTAGGCCTGGAGGGCTGGCGGATTGTCGGAGCGAACGTTGAGCGCAACCTGGTCGCACGAGCGGAGCAGCTCGCCGGTCACCGCGCTGGTGACCGCCTTCGCATAGCCCCGGCCGCGAAAATCGACGTGGGTCAGGACGTTGCCGACGACGGCGAGGCGCGCCTCGCGACTGATCACATGGGTTCCGGCCGCGGCGATGAGCCTGCCGTTGACGCGGATCCCGTAATACACGCCCTCGGCGATCGCCGACGACGGCAGCCACGACGCGAACCCGAGCTGGTAGAGCCGATTCAACTCGCCGATCTCCACCGGCAGCAGCCGCTGGACCTCGGCCGGGTAGGGCCGGAAGCGGGTCCGGTCGACCCACATCCGGACCATCGGCGGTCCGGCATCGACGCGGTAGACGCTCTCGACGGCCGGCATGCTCTCCGTGCGGGCGGCGACGTAGGCGGCGCGCGGTCGGATCACCTCGCGGAGGATCGCCTCGATCCCCTCGGCCTGGCCCATGACGAAGAGCGGCTGGGGCGTCATGCCCGAATACTCCAGGGCGACGGCCACGAGCCGGTCCGCGTTGAACGCGGCGCCCCAGCGGGTCCGCGAGAACTCACGCTCCTCGAGGTCGCAGATCGCGTACGCGGCGAACAGCCGGTCCTGCTCGAGGAACTCCCGGAGGACCACCCGATCCTGGATCGTCCGCACCGTCAGGGCCCCCCGGGCCCGGCGGCCGGAGATCGCGACGCTGGCCATCAGGCCGGCACGTCCGCGGCGGCCGTGGGTGCGTCCGGCCGCGGTGGCGTCGCGACGGGCGGGCTCCCTTCGGCCGCGGTGAACGGCGGGATCCGGAGCGCGTCGGCGGTCACGAACGAGGTGACGAGCTCGCCCGGCGTGATGTCGTGGAGCGTGACCTTCGCGTCGCTGCCGCGCGGGGCGATCGCCAGGTCGCCGATGTGGTCGAGCTCACCGGCCGGCCGGACGCCGATGACGACCTCGGCGCCCGAGGCGATCGCCGGATCGATCGCGCTCGCCGGCGCACAGGCGAGCAGCGGGACGCCCTGCCGAATCGCCGCGACGGCGATTCCGTACGTCCCGAGGGCCGCGACGACGTCGCCGTTCGCGGCGACGCGGTCGGCGGTCACGAGAATGGCGTCCACCTCGCCGGCGGCGATCGTCGAGGGCGCGGCCGCGTCCGCGATGAGGACGTAGGGCACGCCGGCCGCGGCCAGCTCCCAGCACGAGACCCGCGCGCCGGCCAACCCGGGGCGCCCCTCCGGAACGACGACCCGGACCTCCCGCTCCGCGTGATGGGCGGCGATCACGATCGCGAGCGCCGTGCCCGCCTGACCGCCGGCGAGCGTGCCGGCCGGGCCGTGGACGAGGAGGCGCAGCGGCCCGTCGGTCGTTCGCGGGAGCGACTCGATCACCGTCAGGCCCGTCTCGATCAGCCGCCCATGGTCTGCGGTCGCGTCGGCGACGACCCGTTCGGCGGCCACCAGCATCGCGGCAGCGATCGCGTCACCGTCCTCGTCGAGCTCGCCGATCGCCTCGTACGCCGCCGTCACGCGGCGGACGGCGTCCCGCACGCTGCCGAGTGTCGGCGCCGAGTTGATGAGCGCGTTCGCCGCTCCGCGGAGGGTCGCCCGCCGGGCATACGGCCTCGACCCGCGGACCTTCGCCGCGGTCAGCGCCAGGCCGAGCCCCGCGGCCTGGCCGATCGCCGGTCCGCCGATGACGATGCCGTTGCGGACCGCCCAGCTCACCTCGGCCGCGGACCGAGCGACGTGCTCGGTGACCGCGCGCGGCAGGGCCCGCTGGTCGACGAACCGGATCGCGTCGCCGTCGAAGCGGAAGGAGGTCCGGAAGACCGGCCCGGCCGCCTCCTCGACGAGCCCCGCGGCGTCGCGTCGGCCGATCTCGGTCTCTTCGCGCGCGGCCCGGGCCGGGTCGAGGATCGCCCCAGCGAGTTCGGCCGACGTCCGCTGGAGCGCCTGCGCCGCGCCCATCATCGTGGCGGCCGTGTTCGCAAGGTCGCCCGCGAACTGCCGGAAGAATCGGCGCCGGCCCAGGTCGGCCGCATCCGGCGCCGGAGGCCGTTCGGCGTCAGCGGCCGGAGGGAAGGTGGACCCGGCGGCACGCGGCGCCGACCCCGCCGCGGGCGCGCCCGGATCGCCGGGGGCGGCTGCATCGGTCGGGCGGTCGGACGGATCGGCCATGGCTGGCCCTCGCGGTCGGTCGACTGTCTCGGTCCCAGATCGTTCGGCGATCAGTACTTGATGACGCTCATGACGCGCCGGCCCTCGAGCCGGTCGCGGCCCTTGAGGAAATCGAGCTCGACGAGGAAGCCCAGCCCGACGACCTCGCCCTTGAGCCGCTCGACGAGCTCGATCGTGCCCTTGACGGTCCCGCCGGTCGCGAGCAGGTCGTCGATGATCAGGACCTTCTGGCCGGGCTGGATCGCGTCGCGGTGGATCTCGAGCGTGTTCGAGCCGTACTCGAGGGCGTATTCGACGGTGATCGTCTCGGCCGGCAGCTTGCCCAGCTTGCGGACCGGCACGAGGCCGGCATTGAGCTGGTAGGCCATCGGCGAGCTGAAGATGAAGCCGCGCGACTCCATGCCGACGACGATGTCGATCCTGTCGTCGCGGAACGGCTCGAGCATGAGGTCGATCGCCTCGCGATACGCGGCGGGGTCCTTCAGCAGCGTCGTGATGTCGTAGAAGAGGATCCCCGGCTTCGGGAAATCCGGGATCTCGCGGATTCGCGCGCGAAGCTC
>DASTEU010000399.1:0-16288 GCA_035709325.1 Candidatus Limnocylindrales bacterium
GGCTCGCGCCCGAGCGCGCCGGTCGTGCTCATGAGGAGCACGACGCCGACCGCGGTCCAGACGACCGGCCAGGTGAACGCCCAGATTCCGGCGACGCTGAGCGGCCGCGTCACCGCCGTGGAGACGAAGCTCGCGACGCCGACGAGGATGATGAAGAGGGGCCAGGCCTCGTTCCAGCCGACGCTCATCGCCCGCTGGACCAGGAAGACGACGCCCAGCCCGATGAGCCACGTGGCGGCGACGATCGAGCCGCTGCGGGTTGCCGTCATCGGACGGTCCCCTCGTCGCTCGACGATCTGTCGCTCCTGCCGGGCCGGCGGTTGACGCCCATGAAGAGGACGACGACGCCGAGCGCGATCAGGACGATGGGCCAGAACCAGTCGAAGTCGAAGGTCGGGAGGTACTCGCGAATGAGGAACCAGACCCCGACGAGGACGAGCAGGACGCCGAGGAACGCCGGCGCGACCCCAGATCCCCGACGGTGCTCACGGCGAGCGGCCCGGCGGGCGGCTCGCGCCTCGTGGCGCGTCGTGCGCCCGTCGTATGGCGAGACCCAGCCCGCCACCGGGGCACCCGGATCGCCGGCGACGGTGCCTTCAGGGGTTCCGGCGGTCGGTGGGGCGCCGGCGGAGGCGGGAGTCGCGAACGATCCGGCGTCGGACGAGAACCCGGCGGGCGGCAGGTCGGCCGGCAGATCGTCCTCTTCGGGCACGACGATCGCCATCACGATGTAGACGAGGAGCGCGATCCCGCCCGTGAAGATCACGAGGAGCGCCCAGACGAGCCGGACCAGCGACGGATCGGCATCCCACATCTCGGCGAGTCCGCCGGCGACGCCCGCGAGCATCCGATCGTCGCGCGACCGGTAGAGTCGGCCGTTCATTTGCACCCTCCCTCGGGGTTCAGCGTGAAGCTCGCGGCATTGCCCTCCACGGTCAGGTCCACCCGCTGGCCGGAGGTCCCGGCGAGGCTCCAGACCTGACCGTCCCGGCCGAAGCCGCGGTTCGAGAGATTGTGGACGAAGGTGAGCTGCTCGTTGACCCGGAAGCGGAGTTCCGCACCGGGGGCGACGCACAGCTCGATGGCGCCGGCGTTCACCGAGAGCGAGCCCGAGACGGACCCCGATTCGCCCAGCGTGATGCGCATCCGGCCCGCGTTCATCGAGACGTTCAACTGCTCGACCGATGCCTGGCCGGCGTCGACGAGGAGATCGCCGGCGTTGACGTCGGCGGCCACCCGGCTGAGCGTCGCTCCACTGAGGTCGAGCGTCGAGCCGCCCGCGTTCGTACTCAAATCGACCTCGTGCAGGAGCCCGGCCGGGACCTCGACCGTCCAATCCTGGCGCCGCTCGGGCCCGCCGTCGGGCGCTCGCAGCGTGAGCCGGTCGGCCGCTGCCGTGGCGATCGGCGGATCGCCGTTGTAGGCCGCCTGCCAGGTCCACTCGCTCCCCGACGCGGTCCCGAGATCCACCGAGCCGCAGTGCATGTCCAGCCGGACGGTGGCCGGCTCGGCGAACGTGCCGCGGCCGTCCCCTCGGTCGGTGAGGGCGCCGCCGGGACCGCAGTCGCCGACGGCCGGGAGCCAGAACGTGCCGCCGGCGATCGCTCCGCCGGCGGCGGTGCCCAAAATCAACGCCCCGAGCGCCGTCCCGAGGAGGGCCGCCCGCGTCCGGCCGACGACGATCATCGCGCCGAGGACGATCAGCACGAGAGGCCAGAGGCGCCAGGCGTTCGCGACGGTCTCCGCGCTGATGACGCCGGACCGGACGAGAAGGGACATCCCGCCGAGTGGGATGAGGAAAAGGCCCCAGAAGAGGAGCCCCCGTCGAATGCGCATCGTTGGGCCACGCTTTCCGCTGAGCGCTCGCCGCAGGAACGGTTTCGGACGCGACCCTCCTCGACCACGTTCGCCCGCGGCGGCATCCCACGGATCATTTCACCACGAGTCATGGGCTCGCCGCTGCCGACCGTCATCGGCCGACGGGCCGTTCGGACCTGGGCACTCGGTCAGTCGAGGGCGTCCCAGGCGAGGAAGATCACCCCGACGATCGAGACGCAGAGGATCGCCAGCAGCAGGAGCCGGAGTTCGGCGTGCCGTCGTTCGGCGAGGTCCTCCGGCGTGGGTTCAGCGGTGTATTCACGGTGATGGACACGGACCTGGTCGTCGAGCCCCGTCATGTCAGGCGACCAGCGTGCGCAGGCGGGAGATCAGGTCGTCCCGATCGAGCTCGGCCGCCGGCTCGACGTCGACGAGCCGCTCGGGCCGCCGGTGGATGGCGACGTACTCCCGCTCGAGGGCAAGGCGGGCGGGGCCCGGCCCGAGGATCACGACGCGCTCGCGATCACCGATGACGCGGACGATCTGGGCGACGTAGTCGATCTCGGCGAGCGGCCCTCGTTCGACCTCGCAGGTGGAGACGTTGCCCTCGGGCGCCATCGCGGCGACGATCGCCCGGCGCTCGTCGATCCAGACGACGGCGCTCGGCGGCGTCCTCGCCATGGGCGTTGGTTTCCGCATGTCGGTCGCGATCATGGCGGTGCCTCCTTCTCACCGACCAGGGTAGATCCGGGCGGCCCGGCCCGGCCACGGCCGTTCGGCTCTGTGACGCGGGTCCGCTGGTCCGTTCGGCCCCACGGGCAGGGGCTGCCCGGCGAGACGTGACGTACGGCACTTGCCGGCCGGCTCGGGGGCGGGTCTGATCGATTTCGACCGAAACCCTGACCAACGGAGGTCCTGCGTGGGACGCCGCGACCAGGCAACCGCACCATCCGCGAGGCGATACTGTGCAGGGGTATTGACATGGGGGTTGCCAAAAGGCCCGGCTTCGGGTAGGATATGGGCATCTGAGGCGTGTCAAGGCTTGACACGCCGATCTCTGTGTCCGGCACCTGGCGGAGCGGACACGGCCGGGTCACCCGGGGCGGAAGGGTGACCGGGAGGCGGGATCACCAACTTCATCCGAGCGGCCGGCCCGGCCGTGCGGCATGCGCGTGTGGAGCGACCTTGATCGAGTTCATCGACGAAACCCCGGACATCACGAATGAGACCCTGGCGCCGGTCGGCGTGGCCACCCTCGGCGACATCGAGCCTCCGGCCCCCGAGGAGATCCTCGCGGTCGACGCCGAAGAGGCCGCCGACGAGGTTGCGGAAGCGAAGCCGGCCGAGGCAGAGGCAGACGACGTCCTCGACATCGAAGACTCGACGCGGCTGTACCTGCGCGAGATCGCTCGCGTCCCGCTGCTGAGCGCGCAGGAAGAGGTCGTCCTGGCCAAGGCGATCGAGCTCGGCGTCCGCATCCGGACCGAGCCGTGGGCGGCCGTCCTCGACCTCCACGAATGGACGCTCCACGACACCGAGGCCGCGGCCCGGGCGAAGAACCCGGCCTACGCCCTGCCCTCGGGCACACGGGCATCGCGGCTCGTCAAGCGGGCGCTGAACGACGAGTCGGCCGGCGAACTGCTCGTGACCGCTCCGCGTTTCGGCTTCACCGAGGCGATCGAGGAAGCCTCGAACGACCTGCTGCGGGAGTTGCTCGAGCGCGGTCGCAACCTGCGTGCCGTGTACAACGAGCGCCTCGATCCCGAGGCGTTCCTCGCAGTGCTCGACTGGACGAACATGGCGATGGGTCGTCCCGACGTTCGCGAGAACGGGGCCCTCAGCGCGATGTACGACTGGGCTCGCGACGAGGTCGCGCTGCCCGCGCTGCAGCGCTGGATCGAGGCCGGCCACGACGCGGCGTTCCTCGCCGAGCTCGGCTACCGGCCGGTTGGCGAAGGCGGCGCCGACGGGCCGGGCACGCTCATCGAGCTGGGTCGGATCGCCCGCGATCACCTGACGTCGGCGAACCTTCGTCTTGTCGTCTCCAACGCGAAGAAGTACATGAACCGCGGCATGAGCTTCCTCGACCTGATCCAGGAGGGCAATGCGGGGCTCATGCGGGCCGTCGACAAGTTCGAGTGGCAGCGCGGCTTCAAGTTCTCGACCTATGCGACGTGGTGGATCCGCCAGGCGATCCAGCGCGGACTCGCGGACCAGTCCCGGACCATCCGGATCCCGGTCCACATGGTCGAGACGATGAACCGTGTCACGCGGACGACGCGCGAGCTCACCGTCCAGCTCGGGCGAGAGCCCACGGCCGAGGAGATCAGCGTCGTGCTTTCGGCCGATCCGAAGACCGCGATCACACCCGAACGGGTCGAGGAGGTTCGGCGCTACGGCCGCAATCCCATCTCGCTCGAGACGCCGATCGGTGAGGAAGGCGACACGGAGCTCGGCAGCCTGATCGAGGATCCGGAGGCGGTCTCGCCGCACGACGCGGTCGCCGATCAGATGCTCAAGGAGCAGGTCGAGCGCGTGCTCGACAGCCTCGACGGCCGTGAGGAGCGGGTCCTGCGCCTGCGCTACGGCCTCGACGACGGCCGGCCCCGGACCCTCGAGGAGGTCGGCCGGGAGTTCGGCTTGACCCGCGAGCGGATCCGGCAGATCGAGGCCCATGCCCTGCGCAAGCTTCGCCACCCTTCGCGGGCGCGCAAGCTGCGCGAGTTCATGACGAGCTAGTTCGCCGCCAAGGCGATCCGGAGGCCGCGGCAGTCATGCCGCGGCCGTTCGATTCGCGGCTCCCGGCTTCCGGCCATGACGGCACGGCCGGCGGCGACGGCGCGGTCCGCTCCGGGCGGGACGGTGCCGCTAACCCTCGCGCGGCGCGGCCAGGCCGTCGACCACCGCGACGTTCGGCAGCGTGAGCAGGATGGCCGGAGGGGCGATGACCTTCCAGCTCCGACTGCCGCCGCCGAGGACGATCCGCTCGCGATCCATCACCGCGGCGTCGACCCACAGCGGCAGACCCTCGGGCAGCCCGAACGCGGTCACCCCGCCGATCTCCATCCCGGTCAGGGCCCGGGTCTCGTCGGCCGACGCGAACGACGCCTTGCGCGTGCCGAGCCGCGACTTCACCGACCGGTTGACGTCGAGCCGGTGGGTCGCGAGCGCCACGCATGCCGCGTACACCGGCGGGGTCGACTTGCCGATCACGACGATCGTATTGGCCGACTCCTCCGGGGCGAAGCCGTAGGCGGCGCAGAATGCCGCGGTGTCGGCGAGGGCCGGGTCGCACGGGAACAGCTCGTATCCGACGCCACGATCCGCGAGGTGGCGCTCGAGCCAGGCCCGGGCCGCATCTCTAGCGGCGTCCGCCGGTAGCGGGTCGGTCATGATTCAACCCTACAGGAGGCGGCCCGGCCCGCGAGCGATCCGGCGCGGGGCGGGCGATGATCAGCGAGCACGCAGGAGGTATCGATGAAGGTCGGGATCGTCGTTCCGCAGGGCTGGCAGGGCGAATACGACGGGTGGGACCCCCTCGACGCCTGGCGCCGGACGACCGAGGTGGCCGGCCAGGCCGAGCGCCTGGGCTTCGAGTCGATCTGGCTGTTCGACCACTTCCACACGATCCCGCGTCCGACCGACGAGATCACGTTCGAGTCGTTCACGTCGCTCTCGGCGCTCGCCATGCACACGTCGCGGGTCCGGATCGGGCACATCGTCATCTGCTCCCCGTTCCGTAACCCGGCCCTGACCGCGAAGATGATCTCGACGATGGACACGATCAGCGGCGGCCGGATGGAGCTCGGGATCGGCGCCGGCTGGAAGAAGGACGAGTGGGAGGCCTATGGCTACGGGTTTCCGCCGACTCGCGAGCGGCTCGCGATCCTGGCCGACCATCTCGAGGTCATCACCCGGATGCTCGCCGGCGACCGCCACGAGCACGCGACGTACGAGGGCACGCACGCCCACGTTCGCGACGCGATCAACGTCCCGAAGCCCATCCAGCAGCCGCGTGTGCCGATCATGGTCGGCGGAAACGGGCCGAACGTCACCTGGCGCCTCGCCGCCCGCCACGCCGACGAGCTGAACGTCGACGGGATGACGCCCGACGACGTCGCCGAGGCGCTGCCGGTCGTACGTTCGCGCTGCGAGGAGATCGGCCGCGACCCGGCGACGCTGAGCGTCTCGGTTCACGTGTTCGGCGGCCACCTGAAGGACGCCGGCGCCGGACGGGTGGAGCGGATCGCCGCCTACCGCGAGCTCGGCGTCAGCCGGATCATGGTGCTTCTCAGGACGGCGGCGAAGAGCGACGAGGTGCTCGACTCGTTCGCCGAGGACTGCCGGACGGCCGGCGCCGAGCTCGCCTGATCTCGCGCCTGCGGGCCCGGGCGGCCTGGGGGAAGATGGTCGGGGATGCCGGAGCTGACCGCCCCCGACTACACGATCGCGCGGTTCGTCATCGAGCGCGGCCTGGCGCTCATCTACCTGGTGGCGTTCGTCGTCGCCGCCCGCCAGTTCCCGGCCCTCTCCGGCGAAAGCGGACTCCAGCCCGCTCCTCGACTCCTCGCCCGGGTCCGTCCGCGCGAAGCACCGAGCCTCTTCCACTGGGGCTACTCGGACCGCCGGCTGCGCGTCGTGGCCTGGAGCGGTGCGGTGGTGGCTGGCCTCCTCGTCCTCGGCCTGCCCCAGCTGGCCCCGCTGCCGGTCACGATGCTCGCCTGGTTCACCGTCTGGGGCCTCTACCAGTCGGTCGTCAACATCGGCGGCACGTTCTACGGCTTCGGCTGGGAGTCGCTCCTGCTCGAGGCGGGTTTCCTGGCCGTCTTCCTCGGCAACGCCGAGATCGCACCCCCCTGGCTCGTCCTGCTCGCCTTCCGCTGGCTCGCGTTCCGGGTCGAGTTCGGGGCCGGGCTGATCAAGCTGCGCGGCGACCGCTGCTGGCGCGACCTCACCTGCATGGACTTCCACCACGAGACGCAGCCGATGCCGAACCCGCTCTCGTGGTTCTTCCACCACCTGCCGCGACCGCTCCATCGCGTCGAGGTCCTCGGCAACTTCGTCGCCCAGCTCTTCCTGCCGTGGGCGCTGTTCCTGCCCCAACCCATCGCGTCGGTGGCCGCGGCCCTGATGATCGCGACCCAGCTGTACCTCGTCGTGAGCGGCAACTACGCCTGGCTCAACTGGCTGACGATCCTCGCCGCGGTCTCGGGCATCTCCGATGACGCCGTCCGGACCGTCCTGCCATTGGTGCCGGCGGCCGACGGCGCGGGGTTCGCCGCGACGCCGGAGTGGTTCACGATCGCGGTCCTCGGTCTGTCGATCCTCGTCCTCGGGCTCAGCTGGTTCCCGATCCGCAACATGGCCAGCCCGGGCCAGGCGATGAACGCATCGTTCAACGCCCTCCATCTCGTCAACACGTACGGCGCGTTCGGAACGGTCGGGCGGGAGCGGTACGAGCTCGTGATCGAGGGCTCCACGGCGGAGCGGCCGGCCGAGCCGGACTGGCGCGAGTACCGCTTCAAGGGCAAACCCGACGACCCCCGCCGGCTGCCACCGCAGGTCGCGCCGTACCATCACCGTCTCGACTGGATGCTCTGGTTCATCCCGCTTTCGCCGGCCTACGGAGGCGCCTGGTTCATGCGGTTCCTCGCCCTTCTGCTCGAGGCCGACCGGCCGACGCTCGCGCTCCTCCGCGGCAACCCGTTTCCCGACGGCCGCCCGACCTGGGTTCGGGCGCGCTTCTTCCACTACCGCTTCTCGACCTGGCGAGAGTTGCGGGCGAGCGGCGCGTGGTGGGTCCGAACGCCCGTCGAGGATTACGTGCCGCCGGTCCGCCTCGACGACCTGGTACGGGTGCTCGAGCGATGACGACCGGGGATCCCGCGAACGCCGCCCGGACGCCGGTCGACGCGGTCGTGGTCGGCAGCGGCCCGAACGGCCTGGCGGCCGCGATCAGCCTCGCCCGCGACGGCAGGCGAGTCACCGTCCTCGAGGGCGCCTCGACCGTCGGCGGCGGGATGCGGACCGCCGAGCTGACGTTGCCCGGCTTCCGCCACGACGTCTGCAGCACGGTCCACCCATTCGGCCGGATCTCGCCGTTCCTCGCGTCGCTCGACCTTGCCCGCCACGGGTTGACTTGGGTCGAGCCGCCGGCGGCGCTCGGCCACCCCTTCGACGACGGAACCGCGGTGCTCGTCCGGCGGGACGTCGCGGCGACGGCGGCCCAGCTCGACGTCGGCGGATCCGGGGGCGCCCGGGACGCCGCGGCCTACCGGCGCCTGTTCGGGCCGCTCGTCGAGCACTGGTCGGAGCTCATGCCTGGCATCCTGGGCCCGTTCCGGATCCCGCTCCATCCGCTGCGGGCCTTCCGCCTCGCCATGTTCGGGCTGGATGCGATCCGCTCTGCGACGAGCCTGGCTCGCCGCTTCGAGGGCACCCGGGCCCGAGGGCTGTTCGCGGGAGCCGCCGCCCACTCGATCCTCGGCCTGACCGAGCCGATCAGCGGGGCGGCAGCGCTCGTCATGCTCGCGACGGCCCACGTCGACGGCTGGCCGTCGCCGGAGGGCGGCTCGGCCCAGCTCGCCGCGGCGCTCGAGACGGAGCTCACCGTGCTCGGCGGCCGCATCGTGCGGGACCGCTGGGTGACGCGTCTCGAAGATCTGCCGCCCCACGAGGTGGCGCTTTTCGACGTCGCCCCGCGGCGGCTGGCCTCGATCGCGGGCGAGGCGCTCCCGGCGGCCTACCGCCGATCGCTCGAGCGCTACCGTCACGGCGCGGGCGTCTTCAAGCTCGACCTCGCGATCGAGGGCGACATCCCGTGGCGCGCCGCGGAGCTTGCCGAGGCCGGCACGGTCCACCTGGGCGGCACGTTGGAGGAGATCGCCCGGGCCGAGGGGCTCGTCGCGAAGGGCCGCCTCCCCGAGCGGCCGTTCGTCCTGCTCGCCCAGACCAGCCGCTTCGACCGGACGCGGGCGCCCGCCGGCCGCAACACGGTCTGGGCCTACTGCCACGTCCCGAACGGCTCGCCGGCCGACCTGACCGAACCGATCCTGGCCCAGGTCGAACGGTTCGCGCCGGGCTTCCGCGAGCAAGTCCTCGAGGTCCGGGCGACCGGTCCCGCCGCGCTCGAGGCGGCCAACCCGAACGACGTGGGCGGCGACATCGGCGGCGGGCGGATGGACCTCGGCCAGTTGTTCACGCGACCGACGTGGCGCTTCGTCGAGCCGTACGCGACGCCGAACCCCTCGATCTACCTCTGCTCGGCGGCCACGCCGCCCGGCGGCGGCATCCACGGCATGTGCGGGAACCATGCCGCCCGCGCCGCCGCTCGCCGGCTCGCGTAGCGGGGTCGGCGCCGGCGAAGCGTTACCCTGTCAGGCGACTCCAGGAGGTGCCGGATGCCGGACGATCCCGCCCAGTTCCATCTCGCCCAGGTCAACGTCGGGCGACTGCTCGCCCCCGTGGACTCGCCCGAGATCGCCGAGTTCGTCGCGCTCCTCGACCCTGTCAACGCGCTCGCCGACGCGAGTCCGGACTTCGTCTGGCGCCTCCAGTCGGAGAGCGGCAACGCCACCGACATCCGTCCGTTCGAGGACGAGGGGCTGCTCATCAACCTGTCGGTCTGGCGATCCCTGGACGGGCTCCGCGACTTCGTCTACCGGACCCGGCACGTCGACGTGCTGCGGCGGCGGCGCGAGTGGTTCGAGAAGCTGGTCGAGGCGCATCTCGCGCTGTGGTGGATCCCGGCCGGGACGCTGCCCACGCCATCCGACGCCGAGGCCCGGCTGCGGCTGCTCCGGGAGCGAGGTCCCACGCCCGAGGCCTTCACCTTCCGGAGCCCGTTCGGGTCGCCGACCGCCTCGGGCCGCCACGGGCCGGCGATCGACGACGAGTTCTGCCTGCCGCTCGAGGTCCTGCCGGCGGGCTCCTGACGTTCCGGCTCGCCTCGGGCGGCCGGGCGCCGTCAGCCGCCGGTCACGACGACGAGCCGGTCGAGCCCCGACTCGGCCCCCCACACCTCGCCCGGCCGGCCGTGGAGCTGGCGGACGTCGGCTCCGGGGTCGGGCAGGGCCGCGGTTTCGAAGGTCTCGCTCAGCGGATCGAAGCGGACGATCGCGTTGGCCCCGAAGTCGGTCAGCCAGACGACGTCACGCTCGTCGACGAAGACCGCATAGGCCATCGGCGAGGCGCCCGGCAGGCGCCATTCGCGCCACGAGCCGTCGGCGGGGTCGTGGACCGCGACCTGGCCGGCCTGCCATTCGCTGACCCAGAGGCGCCCCCTCGAATCCGACCAGACGCGGCGGGCGCCCTGACCCGCGGTGGGCGGCTCGACGACGGTCGCGACGCCGATCTCCGGGTCGATTCGCGCGATGTGGTTGCCGGCGAGCGACGCGTACCACACGGCGCCGTCGGGCGTCGACGTGATCCCGTACGGCCCGCGGCCGCCGGGCGCGTCGAACACCTCGATGTCGCCGGTCGCCGGGTCCAGCCGCCCGAAGACGCCGGCCTGGCCGGTGAACCAGAGCGTGCCCGCGGCATCGAAGACCGCGGTGTTGAGGTTGGCCCCGCGTCGTTCGGCCGGGAGGGGGAACGTCCGGACGGCATCGGTCGTCGGGTCGACCCGCACGATCGCGTTGAGGCCGCTGTCGGTGATCCAGGCGGCGCCGTCGGGACCGGTGATGACGCCGTGTGGCGACGACCCGGAGCCCAGCTGGACCTCACGTACGGTCCCGGTCGCGGGATCGAGACGGCCGAGGACACCCGAGCGTTGCCCGGTGTACCAGACGCCGCCGTCGGTTGCCGGCGAGACGTCGTGGGGATGCGAACCCGGCGGCACCCCGAACTCCTCGATGGCCAGGGCGACCGGCGAGGCGGGCGCGGACGGGCCGACCGACGGGTCGACCGAAGGGGCCGGCGGCGGCGAGCTGCCGACCGCGGGCGAGGGTGTGGCGGCGGACGGGGCCGCGGGTGTTGAGGTCGGAAGGCGCTCCGGCGATCCGCAGGCGCCGAGCAGCGCGAGCGTGGCGACGATCGCAGGGCCCCGGGCCGCCCGAGGCGTCCGGGCAGGGACGCTCATCGCCGGCAGTCTGCCACGGGTCGCCGGGACGCGCCCCGCTGATACGACGCCGAAAGCGGCCGGCGCGGCCGGCGACTCGAGCCGCAACGGTCGGCGCGACACGCTGGCGCGGGACGCGAGGGCGCCCGGCGCGCAACAGCCGCCACCGAGACGGGAGAGACGAACGATGACCGAGGAACGTCGACACGAGGAGGCCGGCGCGGCCGTGACCCGCCGCGGCACCGAGTCCGACGGCGCGAACGAGGACCGCGGGTCGAGCGGTGGCGAGGAACGGGCCGACGGTCGCCCGAGCGGCGTGACCGGCGGCCACGCCTCGCCCGACCAGGTGCCCTCGGCAGACGCTGTCCCGACAGTCGCCCCCGAGGAGCGCGGCGAGACGCCCGACACAGAACACGCCCCCGGCGCCGACCTCTGAGCCCGGTCTGCTCGCGCCGGCCGATCTGTCCGCGGCGTCCTCAGATCTGTACGACCACCTTGCCACGGGCCTGGCCGGTCTCCAGGTAGGCGATCGCCTCCCCGGCTCGTTCCAGCGGATAGGTGCGGTCGATCGTCGGCTTCAGCTGGCCGGATTCCGCCAGCTCCTTGAGCGCGAGCAGGTCGTCCCGGTTGGGCTTGGCGATGAACGGGATCATGCGGGGGCCTCGAAAACGGGATCGGACGATCGCCGCCACGGGACGGACGAGCGTTCCCAGCCCCCGCCCATCGCCGGCGGCGCCCACGATCACCAGCACCCCGCCCGGCGCGAGGAGACGCCCCAGCGCCGAGAGAGACGAGCGGCCGGCGACGTCCAGGACCGCGTCGAATCTGTCCGCGCCGCGGGTCACGTCCTCCTGCGCTCGGTCGACCACCCGGTCGGCGCCGAGAGCGGCCACCATCGCGACGTGGTCCGGCCCGGTGACGGCGGTCACGTGCGCTCCGTGGGCCCTGGCGACCTGGACGGCGAACGAGCCGACGCCACCACCCGCGCCGGTCACGAGCACGCGATGTCCGGCCCGGACACGGGCGTGATCGCGGACGGCCTGGAGCGCGGTGAACCCGGCGGTCGGGATCGCGGCCGCCTGTTCCAGAGTCATGTTCGACGGCCTGTGGGCGAACGTCCGGCCGGCGACGTACTCGGCGAACGCCCCGCCGCGCGACCCGAAGACCTCGTCACCCGGCCGCGCCCAGGCGACCGAGCGGCCGACGGACTCGACGATGCCGGCCACGTCGACGCCGCGGATGGGGCTCGGCCCGCGCAGGCCGTCGGTAAGTCGGACGAGGACGGGCACGCCGCGCATCGCGTGCCAGTCGAGCGCGTTGACCGAACTCGCAACGACCCGGACCAGGACCTGGTCGTCGTCCGGCACGGGCACGTCGGCCTCGCCGAGACGGAGCACCGTCGGCGGCCCATAACGGTCCTGGAGCATGGCCCGCATCGTCCGGCGTGCCACCGCCACCTGCATGGACGACATGCGATCCTCCCTTCCCGCGACGCGGAGTGCGCGGGGCGACGTACACTGTAAGTACGCGGGCTACTGTAAACGTACAGCGTAAGTACGTCAATCCCCGAGAGCGAGGAGGACCGGATGCCCCGCGCCATCCATGGCGAGCACCGCGAGCCCCTGACCCGGGAGCGCGTGCTGCGTGCGGCCGTCGAGCTGGCCGACGATGAGGGGCTCGAGGGTCTCTCGATGCGCCGCCTCGCGAGCCGGCTCGGTGTCAAGGCGATGTCGCTCTACAACCACGTCGCCAACAAGGACGAGATCCTGGACGGGATCGTCGAGCTGCTGGTGGACGAGATCGATGTCCCCCCAGACGACGTCGACTGGCGATCGGGGATTCGGGGGCGCGCCCTCTCGGCCCGCCGGATGGCCCAGGCGCACCCCTGGGCGGTGCGCCTGCTGGCTGCGCGGTCACCGGTGAGCCGGGGACTGATGCGTTATCTCGACGGCGTTGTCGGGGCGTTCGAGAAGGCCGGCTTCGCAAACCAGCTCACCCACGACGCGCTCCACCTCATCAGCAGCCGGATGCTCGGGTTCACCCAGGACATCTTCGATCCCAACGGAATTTCGCCGGCCAGCGCCGCCGCCTTCGAAGCGGAGATGCGGTCGGGCGCCTACCCGCACATCGTCGCCGCGCTCGACGGTGTGACCCACGACGACGAGGCCGAATTTGCTTTCGGGCTCGACCTCATCCTCGATGGGCTCGAGCGCAGGCGAGACGGCACAACCCAAGGCCGGTAACCCGCGGCCGGCCGGCCCTCAACTCCAGTCAAGCGCGCTGCGGGACGCCCAGTACGCCTCGGCTGGCTCGGCGAGCGCGGCAAGTTCGTCGAGCTCCCCGGCCGTCAGGTCGACCTCGAGCGCGGCGACGTTCGACCGCACCTGGTCGACGGTCGCGGCTCCGGACAGCACGACGGTCGCCCACGGCCGGGCGAGCACCGCCGCGATCGCGATCGCGTCCGCTCCGGCGCCACGAAGGGTGGCGATTGCCCGAACCGGCTCCGGGACCGCGCCGGCGCGCGCGAGGCGTCCGTTGGCGAGCGCCTCCTTCACGATGATCCCCCACCCTGCCGAGTGCGCTTCGACGAGGGCCGGCTCGACTGACGGCTCGAGGACGTTCCACGTCGCCTGCACCGACGAGAAGGGCGAGCGACCGTCGACCCGGACCTCGAGCGCCCGACGGATCGTCTCGGACTGGCGCGGCCCGCTGACCGACAGGCCCACCGACGTTCCCGACGCCCCAAGCTCGGCGAGCGCCGCGAGCACGGCGCGATCGTCGAGGATCCCGCTCTCGAGCGTCGCCGAGTGGACCTGGTAGAGGCGAAGGCGATCGCCGAGGATCGCCCGGCTCTCGGCCAGCTGGCGCCGGAATGCGCCGAGCGAGTGGTCCTTCACCTCGTGGACCGAGGCGTCGATCCGCCACTCACCGACGTAGGTGTAGCCCCACTTGGAGCCGATCGTCGGGACGGTCGCTCCGGCGGGCAAACCGGCCAGCCACGAGCCGACGAACGATTCGGCGAGTCCGTACGAGCGGGCGACGTCGACGTAGCGGACCCCGGCGGCCACCGCCGCATCGAGCAGCTCGGCGGCCCGAGCCCGGAGGGCGGCGACACCGCGATCCTCGCCGAGATCGGAGGACCGGCCCAGGTTGATGTACGCGGGCCGTCCCACGGCCGCGAGGCCGAGCCCGATCGGGCTCACCGGCAGCCCGGTGGCCCCGAGCGTGCGCTCGGCCTTCGGACGCCCGACCCTCGTCACCCGCCGCTCGCCGCCAGCCAGCTGATGCCGAGGAGGGAACCGAACGTGAAGAGGGCGAAGCGAAGGAGCCAGGCCAGCGGGCTGCCCTCGGGCTCGGCGAGCCGCCGCGGGGCGAAGACGAGCATCGCGTAGAACGGCGCCGCGATGAGCACGAACAGCCCGACGACGAGGCCCAGGCCGACGAGGACCGCGTTCTCGCCGGCCTCGATCAGGCCGCCGCCGAGGGCATCGCCGACGTTGGCCGGACCCGGCGCGATCGAGGCCATCGTCCCGTTGAAGAGGCCGGCGGCCACGAGGATGAACGGGGTCACGAGGGCGCGACGTGTCGCGCGGGGCAGCGGCTTCTGGCGGCCCAGCCCGGCGGCGACGATCAGGACGATCGAGACGACGAAGACGAGACCCATCGCCGGGTCCTCGGGCAGGCCGAGGGCCGCGAACCCGCCGGCGGCCACGAGGCTCATCCCGCCGACGAGCGGCCCGAAGGTCGCGAGCCGCCGGCCGAGCGCCTCTTCGGTCCGGTCCGGCGGCTCGTCGGCGTTCCGCGACCCGAGGACGACGAGCGCGCCGACGGTGGCCCCGACCCAGAGCAGCCCGCGGACCGGATGGCCCACGTCGAAGATCGAGCCGAGATCGACCGACCCGAACAGGACCGCGGTGAGCGGCCAGCCGACCGCGCCCCAGCCGAGGAGCAGCAGGTCCTCGACCCGGAATGCCGAGCGCATCCGCCCGAATCGCTCGCTCGCAAGCGGGCGGGCCCCGGGCTCGCCGGTCGTCATCCCCCTCCGGCCTCCGCCGGTCCGGTCGCCGGTTCGGTCGCCGGTTCGGTCGCCGGTTCGGTCGCGGACGGTATCGCGGCCCGGTCGAGCAGCCACGCCCTGGTGCCGAGGCGAATGTTCGCGCCGAAGCGGGCCTCGACGACGTTGACGATGGCCCCGGGGCTGCCGTCGGTGAACGAGACGATGACGCTCCCGAGCGGGTACGCGCGATCGAGCCGGCGCGTGGGGCAGTCGAACGTGTCGCCGCACACGATCGAGTCCCAGGCGCTCACGGCGGCGACATGCGGCGCATCGGGCGGCAGCACGCTGAGCGCGGCCGCGACCACGCGGCGGCAGGTTGCCGGTACCAGCCCGCGGCACTCGAGCTCTTCCGGCAGCGGCCGCGGCGACGGCGTCGGCGATGCCACCGACGAATCCGCCGGCGTCGGGACGGGCGGCACCGCCCGCGCCACGCCGCGGTCAGCCGGCGACGGATCCGTGCCCGGGGCGGCCGGCCCGGCCATCGCAGCCACCGCCGCCGCGGCGACGACGAGGCAGGCGCCGACGAGCACGGCGGGCACGTCCCGCCGCCCGCGACTCCCGCCGACGGCCCCGATCGGGACCTCGTAGCGCATGGCCGAACCGTACTCCGCCCCGGCAAGGACAGACCCTCCGGCTCGCCTCACCTATTCTTCGGACATGGCGCTCTACCGACTCGATCCGCCAGGCGAGCTGGAGTCGCCGACGCTCGTCGCGGCATTCGACAGCTGGATCGACGCGGGCAGCGCGTCGTCGACGGCCGCGGAGCACCTCGCGGCGGACGGCCCGGTCATCGCCGAGTTCGACGGCGATCGCCTGTTCGACTTCCGGGCCCGGCGCCCGACACTCGAGATCGTCGACGGGCGGATGGCCGAGCTGACCTGGCCGGCCCTCGTCGTCCGCCACCGGCGGATCGCCGGCCGCGACGTCCTCGTGATGACCGGCGCGGAGCCCGACTTCCGCTGGCATTCGTTCGCCGACGCCGTCGTCGAGCTGGCCGGTCGCCTGCGCGTCGCGTTGTGGATCAGCCTCGGTGCGATTCCGGCCGCCGTGCCCCACACCCGCCCGATCAACATCCTGGGCTCGACCTCGCGCGACGGCCTGCTCCTCGGCGACGTCGCGGCCGGTCCGGCCGGGACGCTCAGGGTCCCATCGGCTGCCATCTCGGTGCTCGAGTACGCGATCGCGGCGGCGGGGGTTCCCGCGATCGGCTACTACGCCCAGGTCCCCCACTATGTCTCGGGTCCGTATCCGGCCGCGGCACTCGAGCTGCTGAGAACGGTCGGCCGCCATCTGGGCAGCGAGATCGCGGCCGGCGAGCTGGCCGATGAGGCTCGGCAGCTCCGCGATCGCCTCGA
>DASTEU010000400.1:0-4343 GCA_035709325.1 Candidatus Limnocylindrales bacterium
GGCCACGAGACGCTCGATGGCAACGGTTGCCGGACGAAGCGAGACCTCGGACCCGGCGCCTCGACCCAGGCGCCGGAGCACCGTCCCGATCGGATCGGTCGCCAGCCGTTCCAGCCGGCCGGCGAGTCCGCGCCGAGGCCGGCCGGCCGGGACCGGAGGCCGCCAGTCGGTGTCGATGGAGACCTCGGTGACGCTGCGCACGATCGGGAGGTCGATGTCCAGGGGCTCGCTGGAGGTCACCAGGTCGATTCGGGCCCGAAGCCCGTCCGGCAACGGCCGGAGCCGGAGCGCCGCCCGAGCTCGATCGAGCGCGACGACGACCACCCGCCCGAACTGCGGCGCGCCGGCGGCGGTCGGGACGGACTGGGCGGGGTCGGCGGCGGCGGCCTGCGCGCCGAGCGCCTCGCGGTACACGACCAGCAACCGCTCCGCGACAAAGACGGCCCCGAACCGTCGCTCCACGGCCGCCCGCAGCGCCTCCGGCTCGAACGTCTCCCGGCGCTCGAGGGCCTCGACGATCGCCGTCGCGAGTGCCGCGGGGTCGTCGATCGGGACGATCGCCCCGAGCGCCCCGGGGTCGGGGCCCAGGATCTCGGTGACGCCGCCCGAGTCGGTCGCGACGACCGGCAGTCCGGAGGCGAGCGCCTCGACCGCGACGACGCCGAACGTCTCCCGCGGGCTCGGGTGCACGAAGAGGCTCGCCCGGCGCATCGCGGCCCCGATCCCGGCCCGGTCGACCGGGTCCTCGAACGTGACGAAGCCGATGAGCCCGAGTTTCTCCACGAGATCGAGCCAGCGGGCCTCCGTCGGGATGTCGGGCGCCCGGCCGAGCAGTCGGAGGCGGATCGACGGCCGCCGGTCGCGGGCAGCGGCGACGGCCCGAAGGAGGTTCTCGATCCCCTTCGTCGCCTTGCGGTACCCGACGAAGAGCAGCTCGTCGGGGACGCGGGCGGCCGGATCGCCGGGCTCGAAGTGGTCGAGCGGCACGGCGTTCGGCAGCACCTCGATCCGGTCGGCCTCGTCCGGGAAGGCGGCCCGCAGCTCGCCCGCCAGCATCTCGCTGACCGCGAGGGTGCGGTGGGCCCGCCGGAGCGTCCGCGCGTAGGCGTCACGCTGGGCGGGGTTCGAGACGATCTTCGCGACGAAGGAGGAGTGCTCGGTGACGACGAGCGGCCAGCCGAGGCGATCCGCGAGGGCGACGGCCGCGGCGCCGTCCGGGTAGACCGTGTGGGCGTGGACGACCCCGTGCGAGCCGGCCGCTCCCGTCGCAAGGAGCTGCCTGCCCAGCGCGTCGAGGAGCGCCGCCCGGTGGACCGAACCGTGGGCCGAACCCGTCGCAGCGGTCTGGCCGTCGGAAATCGTCAGGCGGGCGACGGGCAGGGTCGGCTCGACGCCCCACGCGGGGGCGACGAAGAGCGGCTCTGCCGCGCCCACCCCCGCGACGCCGGCTCGCAGGACGGCCTTCGCCTGCCGGGCCCGGGCTGCCGCCCCGCCGCTCAGCCGCGCAGCGTCGAAGCTGACGACCGACACGCGCGCCGCGCCGGTGGCGGCGACCGCCTCTGCCTGGTCGGCGACGAAGCGCCCGGCGGCGGCGTCGTCGTAGGCCGGGAACCAGCTGGCGACGACGAGCACGTCGATCCGGGGTCTCGCGGCCTCCGGCGGGCCCGCTTCGGCGCCGGCCTCCGGCGTGGCCGCCTCCGCCGTGGCGGCGTCCGGGCTCATCGGCCGGGTCACCCGGCAGGCTTCGGCTGCGTCCCCTCGACTGCCGCGACCTTCCGGGCGAGCTCCTGCTCGCGAGCGATCCGGGCCTGCTCGGAGCGCTCCTCGTGGAGGTCGACGACATCCTGGGGCGCGCCCTCCATGATCACGTGGCCGTGGTCGAGGAGCAGGGCCCGGTTGCAGAACTCGGTGACCCAGGCCATGTCGTGGGTGACGAGGACGATGCCCTTCGCGGCCTTCGTCAGCTCGATGATCCGTTGTTTGCTCTTTGCCCGGAAGACGGCGTCGCCGGTCGAGAGGACCTCGTCGATGATCAGGACGTCCGGATCGACCGCGGTCGCGATCGAGAAGCCGAGCCGGGCCCGCATGCCCGACGAGTAGGTCTTGATCGGCGCGTCGATGAACTCGCCGAGGTCGGCGAAGTCGACGATGCCCGGCAGTTGCGCCTCCATGACCCGGTGGGGAATGCCGAGGAAGGCGCCGGCGAGGCGGATGTTGTCGCGGCCGGAAAGGTCCGCGTCGAAGCCGGCCCCGAGCGTCAGCAGACTCGAGACGTGGCCGACGACGTCGACCCAGCCCTCGTTCGGCTGGATGATCCCCGCGAGGACCTGGAGGAGCGTGCTCTTGCCGGCGCCGTTGGGGCCGATGACCGCGAGGCTTTCGCCCGGGACGACCCGGAACGAGACGTCGCGGAGGGCCCAGAAATGCGTCGGGCCCTCGTGGCGCTTGAGCAGGTCCTTGAAGGACGTCCGCACCGTCGTCTGGCGGGTGAGGCGCAGGTTGTAGCGGACGCCGAGGCCCTCGACATGGATCGCGTAGTCGGGCGCGTCAAGATCGGCGGGCGCCTGGACCGCGGCGGTCTGGGCGCTCACAGGACCTTCGCGAACGACGGCTCGAGCCGCTTGAAGAAGAGCATCGCCCCGCACAGGATGACGAGCGAGACGAGGAGCAATGCCCCGAGCCCGAACCAGTCCGGGAACGTCTCGTGGTAGACGACCGCGCGGTACGACTCGAAGAGCGGCGTCCACGGGTTGAGCGACAGGACCCGCCCGACGAGGCCGTCCATCCGCCCGGCGACGTCGCTGAACGCGTAGAGCCCGGGCGAGAGGTAGAACCACAGCCGCAGGCCGTGGCGCGCGACGTTGGCGATGTCGCGGAAGAAGACGTTGACGGCCGCCACGATGATCGCGGTCGCGAGGCTGAAGACGAACTGCACCGCGGCGATGATCGGGATGAGGACGACGAATGCGCTGAACCGGTCGGCGTAGAAGAGGAGCATGAGGCCGAACAGCGGAATCAGGCCGAAGAGGAAGTTGACGACGCCCCCGACCGCGGCCGCGACCGGCAGGACGATCTTGGGGAACTTGACCTGCTTGATGATCCGCTCCCGCGACGTCACCGAGGTGATGCCGTCGTTCACAGCGGTCGAGAACCACTTCCAAGGCAGGATCGCGGCGAAGACGAAGAGGGGATAGGCAGGCTTGTCGATCCGGAAGATGATCGAGACGAGCACGACATAGACCGCCATCTGGAGCAGCGGGTCGAGGATCCACCAGACGTTGCCGAGGAGCGTGTCGGATCCGTGCTTCTTGAGGTCGGCGCGGACGAGGTAGCGCGCCAGGCGCCGATGCGTCCAGATCTCGCGGAAACCCTCGGCGATGAGTTCGAGCGATCCAGGCCGGCGGGCAGCCCGAAATGTCCGGGCCTCAGCGGTCGTTGCCATGCGCGCCGGAGCGTAGCACCCCCGTGCCCCGCGCGGCCTCTGCCGCCCCGACGGGGCCGCCGTCTTCATACGCACTCCGAGGGCCGGGGACCGGGTCGGGCAACCGCGAAGCCACGAGAGCGGTTGGGCCCGCCGCGCCGGCGCCTCGGTTCGGCCAGGGTGCTGTGGCCCCAGCCCGCCAGACGGCCATCATCGATAATCCCCGCCATGCCCCACGACCGAACCGCGCCGTGACGCGGCCCTGGCTTGTCCTTCGCGAGGGTGACCGGCGCCGCTGGGGCGGCGACCTGCGGCGGCATTACCTCTTCGACCGGCTGGCCGCCCGGACCGGCGCCCGAATCCTCGAGGACCGCCGGGTCGATCCGCTCACCGCCGCCCTCCGCGAGCTGCGCAGCCCGCGCTGGCAGGTCTGGCGCGGCCGCCCCATCGTGGCCTCGACGGAGTTCCTCATCGAGAAGCAGTTCGCCGCGGTCAGCCGCCTCGGCGAGGCGGCCGTCGTCGACGTCCACGACGACGCGTTCCTCCAGAACGACGCCCTCGGGATCGCGATGTCCGACGAGGCGGCAGCCGCCATCCGGGAGCGGATGCGAATGAACCGCGAGGGGTTCCGCCTCCTGGTCGCGCCGGCGCAGGCGTTCGCCGATCTGGCCGGCCTCGATCGCGACCGCGTGATCGTCGCCTCGAACGGCAGCGACACGAGCACCGTCCGGCCCGCGCCGTGGCCCGCGGGCCCGCCGGCCGTCGCGTTCGTGTCGGGCGCCGCCCCACGGCGGGGCATCGAGGAGCTGATCGCCGCCGTCCGGATCGTCCGCGATCGCGTCCCGGGCACGCGGCTCCACCTCTGGCTCGCCGCGACCGGCGACGAGAGCAAGGCCTACCTCGAGGACCTCACGGCCTCGCT
>DASTEU010000401.1:0-6666 GCA_035709325.1 Candidatus Limnocylindrales bacterium
CCGATCTTCGGGAGAGCGATGAGCACGATCGTCCCGTCGAGGAAGACGATGCCGGAGCCGACGATTGCGGCCAGGAGCGTCCAACGCTGGCTCGAAGTCACGGCGCGCAGTGTCGCACAGCCGTCGGGGTATGCTCCGCGAGATGCCCGGACCGGTCGCCCTCGTGGGCTCAGGTGAGTTCCTGCCCGCCATGGCCGAGTTCGACGCCGGCCTGCTCGCCGCGACCGGCCGGTCCCGACCGCGCGTCGTGATCCTGCCCACGGCTTCCTGGCCCGACGGACCGGACACATTCGAGCGCTGGCTGGAGCTCGGCGCCGAACATTTCCGGGGCCTGGGTGCCGAGGTCGAGCCGCTGCCCGTCCGCGACCGGGTCGACGCCGACGATGACGCACACGTCCAGGCGGTCGGCGAGGCCGACCTTGTCTACCTGTCGGGCGGCAAGCCCGGCCACCTCTCGTCGACCCTCGGCGGAACGCGGCTCGAGATGGCGCTCCTCGAGGCCCACGCCCGCGGCGCCGTGCTCGCCGGCTGCTCCGCCGGGGCCATGGTCCTCGCCGAGCGGCACTTCGAGTTCCGCAGCCGGAAGCTGTTCTGGCCGGCCCGCTGGTCCGACGGGCTCGGTCTCGTCCCGGGGGCCTCGGTCGTGCCGCACTACGATGCGTGGCCGGAGCCGCTCTCGGCGCTGCTCGTCCTCCAGGCGCCCCGCGGCAGCGCCGTCCTGGGCATCGACGAGGAGACGGCACTCGTCGGGCGGGACGGGTCGTGGCAGGTCCACGGCCGCTCGCGCGTAACGCTCTGGCGGGGCCGGCAGCGCGAGCGGTTCCGGGCGGGGGACGTCTTCCGCCTGTAGGGCAGGGACGCGCGACGGCCTCGCAGCCTGCCGCCAGGCGCGCCGCCGGTCTGCCGCCAGGCGCGCCGCCAGCCCGCTGCCAGGCGCGCCAGCCTGCCCCAGCCGCGATATTCCGTGGATGTTTATCAAGCCGCGCGGACCGCGGTCTTTCCCCTTTCCGGCGCCCGAATATCCGCCGGGGAAGTAGACGCGGCCCAGGAAGGGCGTTGGCGACGGATCCTGCGGCGATCTACGCATCCAGGGAATATCCGAGGGCGCGGGCGCGGGGCGCGGGCGCCGAGCGCGGAGGGCCGGGCGCCGAGGGCCGGTGATGGGTCCCGCCCCGCCTCCGGGCCGGTGATGGATCCCCCTCCCCGCCTCCGACGGTGATGGATCCCGCTCCCCGCCTCTGACGGCGATATTCCGTGGATGTTTATCAAGCCGCGCGGACCGCCGTCTTGGCCCGTTCCGGCGCCGGAGAATCACCGGGGGGAGTAAACGCGGCCCAGGAAGGGCGTTGGCGACGAATCCTGCGGCGATCTACGCATCCAGGGAATGTCCGAGGGGCGGACGGGCGTGCGGGCGGGCGGGCGGGCCGGCGGACCGGCGGACGGGCGGACGGGCGGAGGGGCGGACGGGCGGACGGGCGGAGGGGCGGAGGGGCGGGCGGGCGGACCGGCGGACCGGCGGACCGGCGGAGGGGCGGGCGCCGAGGGCCGGGTTTGGCCCGGCTACCCGCCTCCGGCCGCGAAGCGGCACGGGACGGTGACCCAGCGGCTGCCCCGGCGGACCGCCCGAAATGGGCGAACGCCCCGGGGCCACAAGGGGCCCCGGGGGCGTCCGGACGGTGCAGCCCGGGAGTTGTCAGTCCGGCTTGACCTGCCGGAAGCAGTCGGAGCAGTAGACCGGGCGGTCCATTCGCGGCTTGAACGGGACCTGAGCCTGGTTGCCGCAGGACGAGCAGATCACCGCAAAGTACTCGCGGGCGACCCGGTCGTCGCCGCGCTCGTAGCCGCGCGGCCCGCCGATCTCGCGAACGTCGTAGCCGGCGTCGCGGCTGGCCCGTCGGCTGGCCCGGCAGCTGGCGCACCGCTTGGGGTCGGACGCAAACCCCTTCTGCGCGTAGTACTCCTGGTCGGCGGCTGAATGGATGAACTCCACCCCACAGTCAACGCAGGTCAGCGTCCGATCGGCGTAGGTCACGTGGCTGTTCCTCTCCCTGAGCGTTGGCCACCGGGGTGCCCACGGGCAGGGTCGTCGGCGGACAGGACTTTGCGAAGAGCGTCGGGAGAGCCGGCGCCGCGCTATCCAGGTGCCGATGTGGAGTCCCTGTCTCGGGGCGCACCGGTCGTGTTCGTGCGGCGCAGGATACAACGGGTCGAAAAAACGGGCCTTGCGCTTCGCGCCGGCTTCCAGCCTCCGCGCGAGTGGCGACCGTGACAGCCGACCTGTCACAATGTTCCGCGAGAGTCGAGGTGGCGAGCGAGGGCCAGGGGGCGCCTCGCTCGCGCCACATCCGGGGGAGGTGCCCGGCCCACCGGCGTGCCGCTTCGCTCGTCGGTCGGCCGTGACACGCGTTGGAGGTCAGCCGCAGCCGGATGCTCCGCCTGCTCCATCTCGCCGACGTGCATCTCGGCGCCCGTCACGCGGATCTCGGCGATGCCGCCGCGGCCCAGCGTGAGCGCCAGTTCGCGGCATTCCGCGCCGCGGTCGACCTCGCGATCGCCGAACAGGTCGACATCGTCCTCATCGCCGGCGACCTGTTCGACTCGAACACCCAGCCGCGCCGCTCGGTAGAGCGCGTCGCCGCCGAGCTCAAGCGGCTGGCCGCGGCGAGGATCCGGACCGTCATCATCCCCGGGACGCACGACTGCTACGAGCGCTCCTCGATCTACCGGACCTACGACCTGCCGGCGCTGGCCGGCGGGGGTCCGGACGACGACGCGGTGACCGTCCTGACGCCCGATCGCCCTTCGATCCACCTGGCGCCCTGCGACGTCGTGGTCCACGGCCCGGTGTTCGCGTCGAAACGGGCGCCGCACAGTCCGCTGCGGGATCTGCGCGTGGCCCCCGGCGAGGGCGCGACCTGGCACGTCGGCATGGTCCACGGCTCGATCGCCATCCCGGACAGGACGGATCGCGACGAGGTCGTCATCACGAAGGAGGAGATCGCGGCGAGCGGCCTCGACTATCTCGCGCTCGGGCACTGGCACTCGGCCCAGCAGGGCCGGACCGGCTCGACGACGTACGCCTATGCAGGCGCGCCCGAGCCGGTCGCGGTGAACCAGGACGGAGCCGGCAAGGTGCTCCTCGTCGAGCTCGTCGAAGCGGGCGACGGGTCGGGCGAACGGCACGTCCGGATCGAGGAGCGGCGCGTCGGCCGGACCCGGTTCGAGAAGGTCGAGCTTGACGCGGCGGCCGTGGGCAGCCAGCCGGAACTCGTGGCCGCGCTCCGCGCCCGGGCCGACCCGGACCTGGTGCTCCACGTCCGGATCACCGGCGTCCGGCCCGACGAGCTCGACATCGATGCAACCGAGGTCGAGTCCCAGCTGCGCGACGCATTCCTCCGCCTCCGCGTCCGCGACGTCTCGATTCCCGCCCTGACCCAGGGTGCCCTGCCGTCGCCTGACACGATCGCCGGCGCGTTCATCCGCGACGTCGAGGCTCGGATCGCGGAGCTCGAGGCGGATCCGGAAGGCGCCTCGGCGGCCGAAGCCGCGGAGCTGCGTGACGTGCTCCGTCTGGGACGGTTGCTGCTGGCCGGCCACGAGGTGACCCTGTGACCGCGATCGGTTGCCCCGGCCGACAGCGCCCCGGCCGACAGCGCCCCGGCCGATGAGGATCACCCGCCTCGGCATCCGCGACTTCCGCCGCTACCGCGAGTTCGAGATGCCGCTCGCCCCGGGCCTCACGATCGTCCGTGGTCCGAACGAGGCCGGCAAGACGACGATCCAGCGGGCGCTCGAGCTCGTCCTGACCCGCAAGGCCACCTCGAACGCAGCCGAGATGGAGGCGCTCCGGCCGTGGGACGCGACCGACGATAGGCGGCCCGTCGTCGCGATCGACTTCGAGGTCGACGACGAGGACGGCGCCCCGAAGGTCGGCTCGGTCGAGAAGGCGTTCCGCGGGGCGAAAGGCACGGTCCGCCTCGAGTTCGAGGGCCAGGTCATCACCGACCCCACCCTCGCCGACCAGGCGCTCGCCGAACTGACCGGCATCCCGACCGAGGCATTCTTCCGCTCGACCGCCTCGATCCGGCACCACGAGCTGGCCGACCTCGACCGTGACGAGTCAACGCTTCGCGACCGCCTCCAGGCATCGATCAGCGGCGCCGACCGGGGCACGTCCCGGGCGAAGCGGATTCTCGAGCGGGCGATCTACGACCTGAACACCAAGGGCGCCAAGAACCCCGGGCGCCTGAAGGTCGCCGAGGAGGCCGTCACAGGCGAGGGGGCGGCCGTCGAGCAGGGCGAGCTCGCCCTCGCCCAGCTGGAGCGGGACCGCGACACGCTGGCCGGCGCCCGGGAGCGACGGGCGGCGACCGACGCGGACCTGGCCGAGCGCCGCTCGCTCCTCGAGAAGGCGCGCCAGGCCGAGCGCCTCCAGGCCGAACGGGTCGGCGCCCAGGAGCGGTTCGAGCGGTTCCGCCAGGCGGTCAAGGTCGCCGACGAGCTCGTCGATCTCCACGCCTCCCACCCGTCCCAGCACCCGCTGCCGGTCCTCGAGCAGGTCGTCGGCCGCCTCCGCAGGCTCGACACCCGAATCCGCGAGCTCAAGGCCGCGCTGGCCGGCGAGGTCGAGGTCCAGTTCGAGGTGCCGCCCGAACCGACGTGGCGCCCGCTCTCGCGGGTCGCCCTCCTCCTCGTCCTCGTCGGGGCGGCCGTGGCCGCGGCCGGCTTCGGCGGTCGCCTGACCGGGATGCTCGATCTGGGCGTCGCACCGATGCTCGTCGGCGGGGCGATCGCCGGCGTCGGGTTCATCCTCGCCTTCGTCGCCCGGTGGCTGCGGCGCAGCGACCGGATGCAGGCCCAGCTGCGCGACGTCGAGATCGACCGGCGCCTCCGCGGCCGATCCGAGATGGAGGAGGAGCTGCGCCAGGCCGAGGCCGACACCGAGCAGCAGCTCGCCGGCATCGGCATGACCGACCTGGCGGCCGCCGAGCAGATCCTCGCGAAGGAGCAGGAGCACGTCTCGGCGATCGAGCGGCTGAGCGCCCAGCTCGAAGGTCTCGTCGGACGCGAACCGACCGAGAGGTTGCCGCGTCTCCGTGACGCGGCGGCCCTCGAGATTGAGCAGAAGACCCACGCGCTCGATGCGCTGGGCCCGATCGCCCGCGAGCCGCGGGCCCGCGAGCGGCTCGAGGTCGAGGTCCGAGACCTCGAGGCGACGCTCGAGCGGGCCCGCGACGACGAGGCGAACGCCCGGGCCCGGGTCGAGGCGAACGCCGTCGACGCCGAGGCGGTCGCCGGGCACGCCGAACGCCTCGCGGCGTGGAGCGAGGAGCTCGCCGCCCTCCGGCGGCGGGCCCGAGTCTACGAGCGGACGCTCCAGGAGATCCAGAAGGCGGAGCAGGCAACGATGAAGTCGGCGACGCGCTACCTGGAGCGGACGATGGTCGCCGACATCGAGCGCGTCACCGACGGCCGGTACCGGCGGGTGGCCGTAGACGACCGGACGCTCGACATCAGGCTTCACGCCCCCGAACGCGGCGACTGGGTCGACGTGACCGCCCTGAGCCAGGGAACGCTCGACCTCGTCTACCTGGTCGCCCGGATCGGCCTCGTCCGGCTCGTCACCGGCGGCCACCGACCGCCGCTCATCCTCGACGATCCGTTCGTGACGTTCGACGACGCGCGGGCCAGGCGGGCGCTCGAGCTGCTCGGCGAGGTCGCCCGCGATTTCCAGGTGATCTACCTCACGACGTCGGATCGCTACGACGCGGCCGCCGACGCGGTCGTCCGGCTCGAAGGTCCGACCGAGGTCGACGACGAGGCACCCGATCCGCTCGCGGTCGAAGGAGCCGCCCACGGCTGAACCGTTCGGGCCCGGCTCGGCGGTCGTCGTTCTCGGTCTCGCCTCCGCTCTCGCCTGGGGCGCCGGCGACTTCGGCGGCGGCCTGACGTCGCGTCGCGCGCCGGTCCTCGGCGTCTCGCTCGTCGTCCAGCTGCTCGGGGTCGTCCTGGCGCTCGGGCTCGCGTTCGGATTCGCCGAGCCGGTTCCGGCCGCAGGCTCGCTCGTCCTTGCCGGCGCCGCCGGCGCCGTCGGCGTGATCGGGATCCTCGCCCTCTATCAAGGCCTCGCCGTCGGCCGGATGGGCGTCGTCGCGCCGGTCACTGGCGTCATCGGGGCGTCCCTTCCGGTCGTCGTCGGGATCGCCCGGGAGGGCGTGCCGGCCGTCTCGGTCCTGGTCGGCATCGGGCTCGCGCTCGTCGCGGTGATCCTCGTCTCGCGTGTCCCGAGCCATGACGGTCGCCGGTCGGGCATCGAGTACGGGCTGGCCGGCGGTCTCGGCATCGGCGTCTTCAATGTGCTGATCGGCGGGCTGCCCGAAGGCGAGGTCTTCTACCCGCTCGTCGCGATGAAGATCGCGTCCGGCGTCGTGATCGCCGCGATCGTGACGGCCGGGCGGAAACCCTGGCGCCTCGCCCGGAACGTCCTGCCGATGGCGCTGCTCGTCGGCATCCTCGACATGGGCGGCAACGCCTTCTACGTCTTGGCCAGCCAGGCCGGCCGGCTCGACGTCGCCGCGACGCTCGCCTCGCTCTACCCCGTGACGACGGTCCTGCTCGCGATCCTGGTCCTCCGCGAGCGGGTGACCGGCGGGCATGCCCTGGGGA
>DASTEU010000402.1:0-6768 GCA_035709325.1 Candidatus Limnocylindrales bacterium
CACCACTACGTCCCGCTCCATCATGGGCTGGAGCTCGTCCGCCCGGGTCGGCTGCCCGAGGCGTTCAACACCTACCTGTTCCTGGGTCAACCCTACGCAACGAGCGCCGCGGCGGTCGTGGTCCTGACTGCCGTGACGCGCCGGTCCTTGGGCAAGTACGGCGACCGCGGCTATCGGTACCTGCTCCTCGAGGCCGGCCACGCGGCCCAGAACATCAACCTCGCGACGGTCGCATTGGGCCTCGGCTGCTGTAACCTCGGCGGCTTCTTCGACGAGGAGCTTGCGGCTGTGATCCGAGCCGATACGGAAGAGGAAATTCCACTCTATGGAGTCGCCCTCGGCGTCCCGAGTACGGACGACCGGGACGGGCGCCGGGCGATCTGAAGGACCGGTGCCGCGCACGAGCTGAGGACGACGACTCGCATCGGTCAGACTCGTCTCGACGAACCCGCGAGGAGACCGACGTGACGACCGACTGGACGACCGCGACCAAGGGCACAGGCAACTACGCCGACGTCAACGGCCTCCACCTCTACTACGAGGTCCACGGGGCCGGCCGGCCGATGATCCTGCTCCACGGGGGGCTCGGGTCGGGCGAGATGTTCGGGCCGATCCTGCCGGACCTCGCCGCGAACCACCAGGTGATCGCGGTCGACCTCCAGGGCCACGGGCGCACCGCCGACATCGACCGGCCGATCGACGAGCGGCTCATGGCCGACGACATCGGCGCGCTCATCGACCACCTTGGGCTCGAGAAGCCGGACCTCGTCGGCTACTCGCTCGGAGGCGGCGTCGCCTTTCACACGGCGGTGAAGTACCCGACGAAGGTCGGCAAGCTCGTCGTCGCATCGGTCTACTTTCGCTGGGATGCCAGCTACGCCGAGCTGCGGGCGCTCCAGGGCCAGGTGAACGCCGACGCCGCGGAGGCCATGAAGGACACGCCGATGTACCAGCTCTACCAGAAGGTCGCGCCGCGGCCGGAGGACTTCGGGCGCGTGCTCGGCAAGATCGGCGCGATGATGCAGGAGCAGTTCGACTTCACCGAGGAGCTGCGCGGCATCGGGGTCCCCACGATGCTCGTCGCCGCCGACGCCGACATGGCCCCGCCGACCCACCTGGCGGAGGCGTTCAGGCTGCTCGACGGCGGCCTCCGCGACGGCGGCTGGATGGGCGAGGGCCGACCGAAGGGCGGGCACGCGCTGGCGATCCTGCCGGGCCTGACCCACTACACGATCTTCGCCTCGCCGCTCTTCGCGGCGGTGACCCTCGCCTTCCTCGACGGGTAGGTCGGTTCAGAACCGGGCCGCGAGCCGAGCGTCCAGGAAGACCGTGACGGATGCGATCCGATCGCCGGCAACGGTCAGGACCTCGACGGCGAAGGGCTCGTCGGGCGTCGCGGCGTCGGCGAAGACGCACGCCGGCTGGCCGCTCGCGGTCGTCGCCCTGACCGCGTAACCGGCCGGCGGTCGGAGGGCGCCGAACACCCATCGCCGGAGCGCCTCGCCCACCGCCGCCCGTCCCGCGTACCAGGTCGGCGAGGGAGGCATCGCGAGGCGGACGTCCTCGCGCATCGTCGCGATGAGGCCGTCGACGTCGTCCGCGGCCCACGCCCGAACGTACGCGTCGAGGAGGCGCCGGGCGACCGGCTCCGTCGGTGCCGCGGCCGCCACGGCCTCCGGCCCGGTCCGGTGGTGGGTCGCTCGCAGCGCGACCCGGGCCCGGTGGAGCGCACTGTTCGTCGCCCCGACGGACTGCTCGAGGGCGTCGGCGGTCTCGCGCGCCGACCAGCCGAGCACGTCCCGGAGCAGGAGCGCGGCGCGTTGTCGCGGGGGGAGCACCTGGAGCGCGGCGATGAACGCGAGCGACACCGACTCCCGGACGTCGTACCGGGCCGCCGGGTCGGTGCCGGCGCCGGCAAGGAACTCCTCCGGGAGCGGCTCGAGCCAGGCGATCTCTGTGGCCGGCGGTTCGGGCGGTCGCGTCGGGTCGGCCGGGTCCGCCCGAACCTGGGGCGGCAGACGCCGCCCCCGTCGCTGGCGGAGGATGTCGAGGCAGACCCGCGTCGCGATGCTGTGGAGCCAGGTTCGGACGGAAGCGTCGCCGCGGAACGCCGCGCGGCCGCGCCACGCCCGGAGGGCGGTGTCCTGGGCGGCTTCCTCGGCCTCCGCGATCGAACCGAGGAACCGGTAGCAGAGCAGGACGAGGTCGTGGCGGTGGGCATCGATCGCGGCGTTGATCTCGTCGGTCATGGTCCCCTCGGTCCGTGAATCGGGGTGCGAACAGTCTCGCCCCTCGGCGTCGTCAATGACACAGACGGAATTCGAAGCTGGAGTCGTTCGACATGGGGTTCATCACCACGGTCCGCGCTCGCCTGCGGGAAGCCGATCCGGCGGCGGCGATGGAGCAACACAACGCGATCGTCGGCCGGCTTCGCCCGCGCGGTGAGCCGCTCGGCGGTGTCGGCCACATGGTCTTCGCCAACGCCCAGGATCCACGCGAGTTCCTCGCGATCGATCGCTGGGAGTCGGTCGAGGGCCTCCAGTCGTTCATGGGCGACGCCTCGGTGCAGGCGGAGATCGGCGGCCTGTTCGAGGGCCCTCCGGACGTGACCGTCTGGGCCGAGCGCGAGGGCTGGACGACCTACTGACGCCCGCTGCGGCCATCCGGGCGCCCGGCACGCCCGTAACGCCCGGGAGAAATCGGTGCCGGGGCGAACCACATAGGACTTCCGGGCCTTGATCGGCCGGGACTTTCGGCTAGGGTGGCCTCATCGGGGAGACACCCGCGGGGCGGCGACTCAGCCGGCCGAGACCGTGTGGAACCAGGTGGAACAGATGTCGCGGAACTTCATCCTCTTCCTCGGCGTGATCTGCTGGACGGGCGCTGCGGCGGATGCGCTCTGGCACCTGGCCCAGGGCGACCTGCTCGTCCCGACCGTCATGGCCGTCGCGTTCGTCATCTGGGTGGCCGTGCGCCGCCGCCACTACGCCCGGTTGGCCCTCGCCGAAGCCGCCGTCAGCCGATCTGCCTGAGCGGCCCGAACTCGCCGCCCGCGCCGGCGCGGGACCACCCCGAGAGCACGCTCGCGATCACCTCTGGATCGCCCCCGAAGCCGTATCGGCGGACGACCATCCGGAGCGGGGTCGGGTCGTCCATTCTGGAATCGGTCCAGACTGAACGATGGCATCGGCCCAGAGTACCGGCCGAACCGACCGCATGACCGGGTGCGTATTGAACACCGTGAGCAGCATGCACCTCATCGGCCGCCGGACGTTCCTGGCCGACATGGGACGCGGCGCCTTCGCGCTCGCGGTCGTGACGTTCGCCGGCTGCGCTCCAAGCGGCGGATCGAGCCCGGGATCGAGCCCGTCGGCGTCGCCGGCGGCGGCGTCTGCCTCGTCGGCACCGGGCGGCTCCGGTTCGCCGGCGCCGGGGGGCGACGGCGGTTCGCCCGGGAGCGCGCCGCCGGCGGGTGGCGACGGTGGCGACGATGCCGTCACGTGGGAGCGGGTCAATCTCGGGTTCGTGTCCGCATACGTCCTCGCCCGAGCCGGCGAGGCGGCGATCGTCGACACCGGGGTCGAGGGCAGCGCCGACGCGATCGAGGAGTCGCTCGTCGGCGTCGGGCTCGACTGGTCGGCCGTGGCGCACCTGATCCTGACCCACCATCACGGCGACCACGTCGGGAGCGCTGCGGACGTCCTCGAGCGGGCGCCCGATGCGACCGGCTTCGCCGGCGCGGAGGACATCGGATCGATCAGCGTGCCCCGGCCGCTGACCGCGGTCGGTGACGGTGAGGATGTGTTCGGGCTGCGGATCGTCACGACGCCCGGCCATACGGCGGGCAGCATCTGCGTCCTCGATCCGGTCGGCGGGATCCTCGTCGCGGGCGACGCGCTCGGCACGAACGGCGGACGGCCGAGCCTGCCCGGCGCCCAGTTCACCGCCGACATGGACCAGGCAAAGCAGTCGATCGTCAAGCTCGGCGGGCTGTCGTTCGAGACGCTGCTCGTCGGCCACGGCGAACCGATCGAAGGCGGCGCTTCGCAGGCGGTCGCGGAGCTCGGCGCGGCGGGCTGACGACGCTCGGCCCTGCGTACGCTGCGGCCCGCGGACGACCTGGATCGCGTCGGGCGGCACCCAGCCTCGCCGGCGTGAACCTGGCCTTTTGCTCATGGGCAGAACGCAAGGCTCGAATTCGGCGGCGATTGGATCGCCGGAGGACCCTGACTGGCTGGAATTAGCCTTCCAGTGCTGACACGGTGGCTGGAACGGACTCGAGCGGCCCGTGAAACGCGCCGAACGTTCCCGGGGCGAGAATCTGGCCGGGTGTGCGGGTCATCCGGAGTCGTGCGAACGTAGCACCGTGATCGACGATCAGGACGCGCTGCTGGGTGCGGCGAGGAGCGGCGACCCGGCAGCGTTCGAGGCGCTCGTCGCACGGCACCGCCGAGGACTGCTAGCCCATTGCTATCGGATGCTCGGCTCCGTGCACGACGCGGAGGACGCCCTCCAGGAGACGCTCGTCGCCGCGTGGCGCGGGCTCGCCGGGTTCGAGGGCCGCAGCTCGCTGCGTGCATGGCTCTACCGGATCGCCACGAACGCCTGCCTCCGCCTGGCCTCGCGTCGACCACGGCGCATCCTTTCGCCGGACCACGGCCCGTCGCGAACCGACACCTCGGACCTCGGCGAACCCGTGTCCGAGCCGATCTGGCTGGAGCCCTGGCCGGACGCGGACGACACGTCGGGCCCGATCCCCGTCGCGGCGGAGGACGACCCCGCCAATCGGTTCATCCGGCGCGAGACCCTCGAGCTCGCCTTCATCGCCGCGCTCCAGTACTTGCCGGCGATCCAGCGCGCCGTCCTGCTCCTGCGCGAGGTGCTCCAGTTCTCGGCCGCCGAGGTGGCCGAGATCCTCGAGACGACCCCGGCGGCGGTGAACAGCGCGCTTCAGCGCGCGCGCAGGGCGGTCGACGAGCGCGTCCCGGATCGGACCCAGGCGGAGGAGCTCGACCGCCTCGGGGCGGAGGGCCGGCGGGCCCTCGTCGACGCCTTCGTCGCCGCCTGGGAGTCGGCCGACGTCGGAGCCCTGACCGCGCTGCTCGCCGAGGATGTCCGGTTCAGCATGCCGCCGTTGCCGGCCTGGTTCGACGGCCGGGTGAACGTCGTCCGGTTCTTCGCCGAACGCGTCTTCGCGATGCCCTGGCGTCTCAGGCCGATCGTCGTCAACGGGCAGATCGGCTTCGCCTGCTACGCCCTCGAGCCGGGCGCATCCGAGTTCGGGCTCGGGGCCGTGAACGCGCTCTCGATTCGGTCCGGTCGGATCGCGGCGATCGACGCGTTCCTCGACCCCGCCGTCCGCAATCGTTTCGAGCCCGGGGCGATGAATCCGGGCGAGCGCGCGTCTCTCAACAGCTGACATCGGCGTGCCGCCCGACGGCCGCCGCACGCAGCCAGGGAGGCCATTCGATGCGCAAGCTCATCGTCCACAACATCATCTCGATCGACGGGTACTACGCGGGTCCCGGCGACAACGTCATGGTCCTGCCGATGGACGACTGGTTCAACGAATACAACGCCGAACGGATGGCCGCGGCCGACACGCTGCTCGTCGGCCGCCGGTCGTACGAGCTCTTCAAGGGGTTCTGGCCGCCGGTCGCCGACGATCCGAACATGTCGCCCGCCCATCGTCAGATCGGGCGCCTGTGGAAGACGCTCGAGGCGGTCGTCGTGTCCGACAGCCTGACCCCGGACGACACCGAGCCGTTGCGCGACACGACGCGGATCGTCCGCCGCGCGGAAGCCCACGAACGGATCGCGGACCTCAAGCGCGGTGCCGGGCGGGAGATTCTCATGTTCGGCAGCCACATCCTGTGGAACGACCTGCTCGCCGCCGGACTCGTCGACGAGCTCCACTTCACGATCGGCTCGGTCGCGCTCGGGTCGGGGACGCCGGCGTTCACGGTGCCGACCGCCGGCCCGCTGCGGCTCCTCGGCAGCGAGCGGCGCGACGGCTCCGACAACGTGATCGTGCGCTACGCACCGGCCTCCGGCTGACGGCGGCGGGGTCCCCGGGCCGGAGGCGGGTGGCGGCGGACCGATCTGGCCGCATGCTCATCGGAGGAACGTTGGGCGCGATCCAGATCCGGACTGGCGGCGCGGACTACCCGGACTGCGCAGAATTAGCCTCCCGAGGCTGATACTTTGACCCACGTACCGCTTCGCGGCGGCTCGGAACGCGCCCAGCGTTCTGGTGGTGAGAATTTGGCCAGGTAGTCGCGTCGGGAGTCGTCGCGGCGGGGTCCGCGCTAGCCGTCGAGGACCGCCAGGTCGAGCTGTCCCAGGCGAGCCGGGTCGGCGAGGATGTCGATCTCGGTGATCCGGTCGCCGCGGATCGTGAACGCCAGCACGGCGTACGGCCGGCCGCCCGGCGCCACGATGATGCCCGCCGTCCCGTTCACGACCGCCGGCCGCGATGCGCCGGCCAGGCGCCGGAACTGCAGGGCCTGTTCGGCGACCGACTGTGCCCCGCGGTTCTCCACCCGACCGCCGGGACGGAGCGGGCCGTAGTCCGCGCGAACGACGACGTCGGGATCGAGGACCTCCAGGAGCGCGCCGAAGTCGCCGACCCGTGAAGCGGCCACGAACGCGTCGACGACCTCGCGCTGACGGCGGAGGTCGGCGTCCGGGGCCGCCGCAGCGCCGCGCACGCGACGACGGGCCCGGCTCGCGAGCTGGCGCGTGGCGGTCGCCGAGCGCCCGACGATC
>DASTEU010000403.1:0-2520 GCA_035709325.1 Candidatus Limnocylindrales bacterium
TACCGTCCACGCCTCGGCCTCGGCGTCGCGCGGCGAGTCGCCTCGGTCCTGGCACAGCTCTCCGCGATGGCCGCCCTCAACCTGCGCAACGCGGTCCTCCTGCGCCACGTCCAGGATCTCGCCGAACGCGATTCCCTGACCGGCGCGGCCAACCGGCGGATGTTCGAGGTCACGCTCGAGCGCGTGCTGGCCACCCGACCGGAGCCTGCGCCGCGCCGCGAACCGGTCACCGCCGTGCTTTTCATCGACCTCGACGATTTCAAGGTCGTGAACGACACGCTCGGTCATGCCGCCGGCGACGCACTCCTCGTCGCGGTCACCGAGCGCATCTCGGCCTCGGTCCGTGACGACGACCTTGTCGCCCGCCTCGGCGGCGACGAGTTCGCCGTCCTCACCGCGGACTCGGCCGATCTCAAGCGATCGGTCGCGATGGCGGACCGGCTCGTCCGCGAGCTTCGCGCCCCGTACTTCATCGGCGGCAGGCAGGTGGCGGTCACCGCGAGCATCGGCATCGCCAGCGCCCACGGCAGTGCCGATCCGGGCTCCGACGTGGTCCGCAACGCCGACGTGGCGATGTACATGGCGAAGGCCAACGGGAAGGCCGCCTACGCGATCTTCGACCCGGGCATGCACGCGGCCATTCGCGATCGCCACGAGCTGGGTTCGCAGCTCCAGTCGGCGGTCGAGCTGGGCCAGCTGCGCGTCGTCTACCAGCCGATCGTGTCGCTCGAGACTGGTGAGCGGGCCGGGGTCGAGGCGCTCGTCCGCTGGGAGCACCCCGAGCGGGGCCTCATCGCACCCGGCGACTTCATCGAGATCGCCGAGGAGAACGGCGCGATCCTGCCGATCGGCCGGTGGGTCCTCGGCCGGGCATGCCGCGACGCCGTCGCGTGGAGCCTCGATTCGGGACCGCTCGCACTCTGCGTCAACGTCTCCGCTCGCGAGATCCAGCAGCCCGACTTCGTCGCATCCGTCGCCGCCGCTCTCGTCGACGCCTGCCTAACGGCCGAACGCCTCAGCATCGAGATCACCGAGACCGCCGTGCTCAAGGCCACGCCGACCACGATCGCGACGCTCGAGGCGCTGCGCCGGATGGGCGTGAAGGTCGTGATCGACGACTTCGGGACCGGCTACTTCTCTCTCAGTCATCTCCGCCAGTTCCCGGTGGACGTGCTCAAGGTGGCTCGCGAGTTCGTCCAGGTGGCGGAGGGCGACTCGCGCTCCGCCGCGCTCGCCGGCGCGATCGTGGCGATGAGCGAGTCGCTCGGGATCATGACCGTCGCCGAGGGCATCGAGGACCCCGACCAGGCGGCCCGGATGCGGGAGCTCGGCTGCACGTTCGGCCAGGGCTACTGGTTCTCGCGGCCGATGCCCGCGGGCGACCTCGTGCCGGCCGATCCCGAACGACGGCTTGCGAGCGATTCGTCGGCCGGCCAGCGTCGCGCCCGGCTCGTCCCGGGCACCGCGGGCGGGGCCGGCTGACGGCGGGACCGGCCGGCCGCCCGGCGTGGCCGCCCGGCGCGCTTCGGCTCCTTCAGGCCACCTCGGTCAGGCGGCCCGTCTCGACGTCGAAGACGAGCCCGTGGATCGGCCCGCGACGGACCCACGGGTGGCGGCGCAGGATGGCGACCTGCTCGGCGACGAACCGCTCGACCGCGTCGAACGCACCGAAGTCGATCCCGACGTCGACGCCGCTGCGGGCCGCCAGGCGGGCTCGAAGGGCGGCCCCGTCGGCCCGCTCGAGGCCGCACCGGGTGTGGCCGATGACGATGATCTCGTCGGTTCCGAGCAGCTCCTGGCTGACGATGATCGAACGGATCGCGTCGTCCGACGCGTGGCCGCCGGCGTTGCGAACGATGTGGGCGTCGCCCGTCCGCAGGCCGAGCGCCTCCTCGACGTCCAGGCGGGCGTCCATGCAGGCGAGGACGAGGATCCCCGACAGCGGCGCGGCGGTCAGCGCCGAACGATCGAACGCCTCGACGTAGCGCGCGTTCTCGGCAAGGATCCGCTCGTATTCCGATGACGGTTCGTCCGGTGCCGTCACGGCCTCAGGCCGGCGTGCCGGGTGAGCCTCCGCCGCGCCCGTAGCGGTCGAGGACCTCGCCGATCGTCAGCTGGCCGTAGCGCTCGCCGAGCTCGTCCTTGGCGATTCGCCACATCGTGCGGAGCGGCCGCGGGCCGGCCCGATCGAGCTCCGCGAGACGCAGCGCCCCGAACCGCTCGATGCCGGGGATCGCCTGGAGGTCGCGAGCGAGCCGCTGGGCGGCCGCGTTGACCGTCATGTCGCGCGAGATCGGCGGTGCGGGAGCGACGTCGGCGGGCCGCCGCCCGAGCGCCGTGGCGGTCGCCTCGCGGGCCCGGCGCATCGCTTCGTCCGCGCGGGCCATCGCCTCCTGGGCCTCATCCATCGTCGGCGCATCGGTCGCGGATGCCGGCGAGGACGCGGCCGATGCGGCAGGTCCGCCGGGCGGGGCCGGTGGCGCGGGTACGACCGGTGGCGCCGTCGTCGGTCGAGCGGGC
>DASTEU010000404.1:0-4535 GCA_035709325.1 Candidatus Limnocylindrales bacterium
ATATGGGCATGGGTTGTCAACGAGGGGTGGGACGCGTCGACCCCGCGATCTGTTCCAGGGCGTGCGCGTTCCGCCCGGAATCCCGTGCCCCGGACCATGTGCCCGGGACCATCGGGTCAAGCGGGTCCGGGCAGCCGAAGGGCTATCCTCAGTTGCGATGCCCCTCGTCATCGAACGCGTCACGAAGCGCTTCGGCCCGGTCCTCGCCCTCGACGACCTCTCGTTCGAGGTGCCGAACGGCCAGGTCTTCGGATTCCTCGGCTCGAACGGCGCCGGCAAGACGACGACGATGCGGATCGTGCTCGGCGTGCTCGAGGCAGACGCCGGCACGGTCGCCTGGGACGGCATCGACAGCCGGGCGATCGCCCGCTCGACCTGGGGCTACCTCCCCGAGGAGCGCGGCCTCTACCCGCGGATGACCGTCGTCGATCAGCTCGTGTATTTCGGCTCGCTCTACGGGGTGCCGGCCGATCGGGCGAGGCGCATGGCCCGCCACTGGCTCGACCGCTTCCGCGTCCCGGAGCTGGGCGACCGGCGGGCCGAGGAGCTCTCGAAGGGCAACCAGCAGAAGATCCAGCTCGTCGCCGCGATCCTCCACGACCCCGAAGTGCTGCTGATGGACGAGCCGTTCACCGGCCTCGATCCGGTCAACGTGGCGCTCCTCCGCGAGGCGTTCCTCGAACTGCGCGACCAGGGTAAGACCCTGATCTTCTCGACCCACCAGATGGAGACCGTCGAGGCCCTCTGCGAGTCGATCGCGATTGTCGACCGGGGGCGGGTCGTCGTCGGGGGCGCGGTCCGGGACATCCGCCGTGCCGCCGGTCGGCGGATGGTGAAGCTCGCGGTGGAGGGCGACCACCGCCTCGCCTGGATCGCGGACGTCCCGGGCGCCCGGATCCTGCGGCCCGGCATCGACCGGACCGAGATCGAGCTCGACGCCGGTGTCGATCCCGACGTCGTACTCCAGGCCGCCCTCGCCCGCGGTGCCCGGGTGACCCACTTCGAGGTCGCCGAGGCGTCGCTCGAGCAGATCTTCATCGACCACGTCGGCCACCCCGCCGACGAGGAGACGCACCTCGCGCCCGGCACGAACCGTGTGGACGCCGCCGCGGACGCCCAGGGTGCCGTCGCCAGCGACGAGCCGGCCGCATGACCGACATGGCCGAAATGCCGCCGCCGACCCGGGGCCCGGGCGTCCGGCGTGAGCCACTCTTCCCGAATGCGCTCACGATCGCGAAGCGCGAGTACGTCGAGCGGGTCCGGAGCCGGCTTTTTTCGATCTCGACGCTGATCCTCGCGACCCTCGCCATCCTCGTCGCGATGTCGCCGGTCTTCCTGCGCGTCCTCGACCGGGGCGCGGTGACGCGGGTCGCGATCGTCACCGAGGAGCCCGCACTCGGCGTCACGGTCCGCGACCTGATGGCGACGATCCTCAACAGCCAGTCGGGCTCGTCCGGCCGCGACACCTACGAGCTGGAGATCGTCGGCGACCTCGCGGACACCGACGACGGCGCGTTCGACGCGGCCCTCGTCGTGAGCCGCGGCGACCTGGGCCAGATCGACTTCGACCTGCGCACGAGCGAGAACGTGAGCGCGGATCGGCTGCAGCTCATGCAGGTCGGGGCGCTGGGCGTCGGGCTGATCGAATGGGCCCAGAGCGCCGGTGCGTCGCCGGCGATGCCGACGTTCACGACGACCGCGGTCGACGGCCCGAACCCCGGTGGCGCGCCGGTGTCGAGCTCGGAGTACGCGAGCCGGCGGATCGTCGGGATCGTCTTCGTCGTCCTCATCTTCATCACGCTCGTGATCTACGGGATGTGGGTCGCGGCCGGCGTCGTCGCCGAGAAGTCGAGCCGGGTCATGGAGCTGCTGATCAGCGCGGCGTCGGCGCGCCAGCTCGTCATCGGCAAGGTCGTCGGGATCGGTGCGGCGGGGGCGACCCAGTACGCCGTCGTGTTGTCGGCGGCGCTCGTCACGCTGTTCCTCGAGGAGGGGCTGTCGGTCGCGTTGCTGGGTCCGGAAGGCTCGATCGCCCCGTCACTCGTCTCGTTGTCACCGGCGCTCCTGCTCGCGTTCGCCGCCTACTACGTGCTGGGGTTCGCGCTCTACGCGCTGATCTACGCCGCGGCGGGTTCGCTCGTCAGCCGGCCCGAGGACCTCCAGGTCATCGCCCTGCCGCTCAGCCTGCTCGCGATCGTGGGCTACTTCCAGGCGGTGCTCGCGCTGTCGGGCGGGATCGCGGGCTTCATCCGGGTCGCGTCATACATCCCGTTCTGGAGCCCGTTCGTCATGCTCACCCGGCTGTCGGTCGGACGGGTCGAGGCGTGGGAGCTGGCGCTCTCGTTCGGGCTGCTCGTCGTGACGATCGGCGTCGTGGGCGTGATCGCGATCCGGATCTACGCTGCGGGCGTTCTTCTCTACGGCCAGCGGCCGGGGCTGCGGGCGTACCTGGCGGCCGCGCGCGGGCGGTAGCCACGGCGCCGCGCGGGCGCGCCAGGCCCGGCTGGCGCCGAGCGGGCCGGCCGCGAGCGTCGAGCGTCGCCGAAGGCCTGCCATATCAGCGTGGCCGGTCGAATCCGCACATTCACGCGTGGGTCGCGGAAGGTTCGGCCTCCTCGAAGCATGAATCGGCCGTGACGCACGCTCACGTGCCGCGCGATCAGCAGCCACGGTGGTAGCCGGCCGCCGGCCCCGAGCCCCGGCCCCCCGCCCCCGGCCCCCGGCCCCCGTCCTACTCGTCGAACAGGAGCGGCAGCCGCCGGATCAGGGCCACGACCGGCGCCGACGCGGGCGCATCGTCGGCCTGCTCGTCGTCGGCCGGCACGTCGTCGTGTTCGGCGCCCGCCGCCGACGGAACGGCCGCGATGGCCGGCACGGCCACGACCTCGTCGCCCGCCCGCAGGACGCGCCGGAGCCGGTCCCGCCGCCGGAAGAGCGGCGCCGACAGGAGGGATCGGCCGTCGAGGTGGAGCAGGTCGAACGCGAGGTAGGCGACTGGCCGGCCGCGCCCCCCGCCGAGACGCCGCTCGAGCTCGGCCTCGTCGGCCCGGCCGCCGGCATCGACGACGACGAGCTCCCCGTCGAGGATCGCCGAGCGGGCATCGATGCGAACCGCCAGACCCGCCAGCTCGGGGAGCGCCGGCGCCAGGTCCCGTCCCTCGCCGTCGACGAGGCGCACGTCGCCGCCGCCCGGCACCTCCGCCGGCCCGATGAACGCGAGGGCCCGCCGCCCGCCCCAGGAAGGCTCGAAGATGTGGGCCGCTGAGTCGAACGGCTCCGCGCCGAGGCGGGGCAGCATCGGCCGGAGCGTCGCCGGCAGGTTCGGCAGGTTCGGCAGGTCGGGCTCGAGGCGCAGCGACAGCTGATCTCGAACCGTGGTCGGCGACATCGTGGACCCGATGGTAGCGGGTAGACTCGGCCACGTCGCCGGACGCCCGATCCGCGTCGGCGAGACCCAGACGGAGGTTCCCTTGGCGCGCCCGCTCGCCCCCGACGATCTGTACGGCCTGCGTATCCCGACCGACCCCTGGATCTCGCGGGACGGGTCCCGAGCCGTCGTCACGGTCCAGTCGGCCGCGCCGAGGAAGGACGGCTACCGCCACGCGGTCTGGCTCGTGCCCCTCGACGGCAGCGGCGATCCGCGCCAGCTCACGCTTGGTGCGAAGCACGACCGTCACGCCCGTTTCGCGCCGGACGGCCGGAGCGTCGCATTCCTGTCCGACCGGCGGCTGCTCGTCGAGGAGGACCCGGAGGCGCCGAAGGATCCCAAGGAGCGCGAGGACGGCCAGCAGGTCCACCTGCTCCGGCTCGACGGGGGCGAGGCCCGACGCCTGACCGACTTGCCCCGCGGCGTCGATGGCTTCGCCTGGTCGCCGGACGGGACGAAGCTCGTCGTCGCGACGAGTTCGACGGCGGCCACCCGCAAGGAGGACCGCCGGGCGCGTGGCCTCGACACGAAGCGCAAGCCCACGGACCCGCCCGAGTCGGACTACCGCTACATCGACCGGCTCAACTACATGTTCAACGGGGCCGGCTTCGTCTACGACACCATCCCCCACCTGTGGGTCGCCGACGTCGGGACCGGCGAGGTCCGCCGCCTGACCGATGGGCCGACCGCGGCGGAGGACCCGGCCTGGTCGCCCGACGGCACGCGGATCGCCTACGTCACCCGGCTGAACCGCGACCACGACCTGCTCTTCCGTTCGGACGTCATGGTCGTGGACGTCGCGACCGGGGCCCGAACGCGGATCAGTGGCGGGACGCAGTCGACGTTCTTCGCGCCGGCCTGGCTACCGGACGGGCGGACGATCGCCGCGCTCGGCGGTCGGCTGCCCGACAACGCCTACCGCTACGACGTCTGGCTGTTCGCCGCGGACGGCAGCGAGGCGACTCCCAGCGGCGGGCGGAACATCTCCGGAGCGCACGACATCATGCCGGGCGCGGCGATGAACAGCGACATCACGCCGGGCGAGCCGACGCGGCTCATCCCGTCGGCCGACGGCCGCTGGCTCTCGTTCATCGCTCCGATCCGGGGC
>DASTEU010000405.1:0-3375 GCA_035709325.1 Candidatus Limnocylindrales bacterium
CCGTACCTGCCGTTCTTCGAGAACTCCTCGAACGGCCTCCACTTCGCGCTGTGACGCGCGGCGAGGACCCGTACCGCTCATGAGCAACTACCAGGTCGAACCCGTCGACAGGCCGCAGGCCCTGACCGAGCAGGCGATCAAGTCGCTGCGCCACCAGCAGGTCCAGGGGCTGTCGCGCCGGCAGCTCCTCCGCGGCTCGCTTGGGGCGGGGATCGGGCTGTGGCTGCTCGAGGTCACGGCCGGCACGATCGGCTTCATCTGGCCGAACCTGTCGGGCGGGTTCGGCGGCCGAGTCCGGATCGGGACGCTCGAGGACCTCAAGCTCCAGAACACGTCTCTGCCGATCGAGGAGGGCTTTCCGGCGTACGTTGCCGACGCCCGCGCGTTCATCGTCCTCATCAACCCGGCCCGCCAGCAGTTCATCCCCGGCGAGGACACGTCGGGCGACGGGACGGCGCTGAACGTGCGGGCGCTCTATCAGCGCTGCCCCCACCTCGGCTGCAAGCCCAACGCCTGCATCCGCAACTTCTGGCTCGAGTGCCCCTGTCACGGCTCGCGCTACGATCGCCTCGGGATCAAGGCCGCCGGCGCCCAATTCGGGCCGGCGGCGCGCGGCATGGACCGGTTCTCGGCGACCGTCGAGGGCGACGGCGTGCTGACCCTCGACACCGGCAAGATCACGCTCGGGCCGCTGCCGGTCGCGCTCGGCCAGCCGGGCATCATCCCGCCGCGGACGCCGACCGGATGCATCTGACGACGCGCGCTCCTGCGCTGCGCCAGCCCGGACGAGGAACCCGATGACCGACGAGCAGCGCCTGCCCGCGCATCGCCCACCGGATGACGTCTCGGCCGAGCGTTTCACCGCGCCGCCGTCGGTTCGGTCGACCGCCGGGCTCACCCCCGACCGGGCGGCCGGCATCGTCCGCCAGTCGTCGAGCGCGCGGATCGTCGGCTTTCTCACGGTCGTCTTCGTGTCGCTCTTCGTCGTCGGCTACTGGTTCTACGAGCTGGGCGCTCCGCTCGGGCTGTCCGAACCCCGTCTCGAGGAAGAGATCGAGCACCAGCAGGTGACCGCGGTCGAGCGCGGCTACAACGTCTACCAGGCGAACTGCGCTCGCTGCCACGGTCCGAACGGCCTCGGGCCCGAGGAGCCGGACGCTGCCGAGGTCGGCTACATCGGCCCGGTCCTCAACAGCCAGGAGAAGCTGTTCACGCATCTCTCCGAGGCGTACCTGCGGAACGTCCTCGAGGTCGGCGGCCGCTACGTCTGCGGCAACCCGAACTCGGCGATGCCGGTCTGGGCCGACACCGGCAACCCACCCGGGCCGCTGAACTACCGCCAGATCGACGAGCTCATCGCCTTCCTTCGGGCGACGAGCGACGTCACCTACGAGATCCGCGACCCTGAGCTCAACGAGCCGATCATCGACCCGGCCACCGGCGAGCCGAGGACGTTCACCGGCTGGCGCGACCCGAACTGGAAGCCGGAGCCGGGCGCGACGCCCTACCCCGCCTGCTGGACCGACGCTCTCGGCGGCGGTGGAGGCGGCGAGAGCCCGGGCGCCTCCGTCGACCCGAACGCGCCGACCGTCACCGTGGCGGCCCCGACCGGTGCCGCGACGACCGGCTTCGAGCCGACCGAGCTGACCGCCCCGGCGGACACGGCCTTCACGCTCGTCTTCGAGAACGACGACGCGACCGCTCCCCACAACGTGGTCGTCTCGGACCCGGGCGGCTCGCCCGTGCCGATGGGCGACACGAGCCTCTTCACGGGCCCCGAAACCCGCTCGTACGCGGTGCCGGCGCTGGCGGCCGGCGCCTATCCGTTCATCTGCCAGGCCCACCCGACGACGATGACCGGAACGCTGACGGTCGAGTAGGCAACCACGGAGCAGTACCGCGCGGCCCCGACGGCCGCCGGCGACAGGGAGGACGATGGCGCAGCAGGCGCTCCTACCGGGAACGACGCAGACCCGCCGCCGGGCCCTGTTCGGGCTGCTCGACGCGAACGGCTGGGCGTGGGCGTCGGTCAAGGCGACCTTCTGGTTCATCCTGATCATCTTTCTGCTGGGCTACATCCCGGATCGGGCCTACTATTTCACGGTCAACCGGACGATGGACCTCGGAATCCTCGCCTGGAGCCCGATCAATTTCTGCCCGCCCGAGAACCGCGACCTGCCCTGCCCGGCGCCGGTCGGCGCGGCCGTGCCGTGGGACGCGGCGCCGGCCGAGATCTCGCTGCCGGAGGCCCGCGTCGACGGCGGGATCGCCCAGTCGGGTACGACGCTCCTCTACATCGGCGGGAGCGACGGCTCCGCGGCGACGGCGACGACGTTCGTCGCGACGACGTCGGGCGTCGGCAACTTCGACGTCTGGGCGCGCGGCCCCGACCTGCCCGAACCCCGCTCGAACGCCGCAATCGGCTTCGCCGCCGGGAAGATCTATGTGATCGGCGGGCTCGGCGAGGACAACCAGCCGACCGACACGGTCTTCGTCCTCTCGCCCGACGCCCAGTCCGGCGAGCTCGGCAACTGGCAGACGGCCGACGAGCTCGAGCTCGACGTCGCCCTGCCCGAACCGCGGGCCGGTGCGTCGTTTGCCGCCGGGGCCGACGGCATCTTCCTCGTCGGCGGTACGGCCGACGGGACGACGCCCGTGAAGACCGTCTGGAAGTCGGCCTTCAACGACGCGGGCGACCTGACGCCCTGGACGCCGCAGGCCGAGCTCTACCAGGAGGCGACCGATGCGACCGCGGTCCTCGAGGGCGACTACCTGTGGGTCTACGGCGGCACCGCCGCGAACGGTCCCACGGCGACCGTCCAGCGCGGAGAGTTCGCCGCCGAGAACCCCGACACGCCCGAGATCGAGGCGAACAGCTTGAGCCGGTTCGGCGTCTCCGGCGGCCCGGCCGACCTGCCGGAGCCGCGGACGAACGCCGCCGGATTCGGCGCGAGCGGGACGCTCTACCTGATCGGCGGTCGCGACGCGAGCGGCCCGCGGGGCGAGCTCTACTGGGCGATCCCCGACGCGAACGGCAACATCCCCGAGTGGAAGCACCTCGAGCAGAGCGACCTTCCCGAGAGTGCCGGGGGCCTCGCCGGATCGGCGCCGATCGTGCTCGGCCCGAACGTCGTGCTCGTCGGCGGTGAGACCAGCTCGGGGCCGATCGCCGGCGCGGCGCGGGCGAACATCGCGCCACAGGAGCCGTTCTTCCAGCTCGGCCTCGTCGGGGCCACGGTGCCGGCCCTCAAGATCGACGGCGAGATCGGCCAGCAGCTCGGGTACCTCAACGCCAACGGCGTCGGCATCCTGAACTTCGTGATCCTGCTCGCGGTCGGCTGGGCGTTCGCCCACAAGGAGCAGGTCGCCCGGTTC
>DASTEU010000406.1:0-4504 GCA_035709325.1 Candidatus Limnocylindrales bacterium
CCCTCGAACGGGACGCCTACGACGTGGTGTTCATGGACGTCCAGATGCCGGAGATGGACGGTCTCGAGGCGACCCGACGGGCGCGGGCCCGCTGGCCGACCCGCAAGCTGCGGATCGTGGCGATGACCGCGAATGCGATGGAGGGCGACCGTGAGATGTGCCTCGCGGCCGGCATGGACGACTATGTCTCGAAGCCGATCCGCCCGGAGGCGCTCGCGGCCGCCCTCGTCGCCGCCTCGCCCGCGGACGCCGCGGAAGGAGCCGTCCTTGCCTGAGACCCTCGACCGCGCCGTCCTGGCCGACCTCCTCCAGATGGTCGGCGACGACCCCGAGTTCGTCGCGGAGCTCGTCGACACGTTCCTGGCCGACGCGGCCGGCCACGTCGACGCGATGCAGGCGGCCGTCGAGGCCGGCTCGGCCGAGGATCTGCTGCGACCCGCCCACACGTTGAAGTCGAACTCCCTGAACCTCGGCGCGGCGGCCCTCGCCGCGATCTCCCGGACGCTCGAGGAGCAAGCCCGGGGCGGGTCCATCGACGGGGCTGCCGGCCGGGTCGCCGCGGCCCGCGAGGAGCTCGGCCGGGTGGTGGAGGCCATCGAGCGGGCCCGGACCGACGCATGGGCGACACCGTGAGCGAACGCAACGGCGCAGCGCCGCCCGGAACGGTTCTCGTCGTGGACGACAGCCGGATGAACCGGGCGACCCTGCGGCGCCTCCTGGAACGGCTCGGCCACGAGGTCCTCGAGGCGGAGAACGGCCGCGAGGCGCTCGCGACGATGCGCGACGGCGCCCGCCGGGTCGACGTCGTCCTGCTCGACCTGATCATGCCGGAGCTCGACGGGTTCGCGACCCTCGAGCAGGTCAAGGCCGACCCTGTCCTCGCCTCGATCCCGGTCATCGTCGTGTCCGGCCTCGACGATCTCGACAGCGTGGTCCGCTGCGTCGAGATGGGCGCGACCGACTTCCTGCCGCGGCCGATCAAGCCGGCCCTGCTGCGGGCTCGCGTCGGGGCGTCGCTCGCCGACAAGCGCCTCCGCGACGAGAACGCAGACCTGCTCGCCACCGTCGCCCGCCAGCGCACCGAGCTGGCCCGGTTCCTCTCGCCGCAGGTCGCGGCGCTCGTCTCGAGCCCCGACGGGGAGGCGCTGCTCAACGGGCACCGCCGGGCGGTGACGGCGGTCTTCTGCGACCTGCGCGGCTTCACCGCGTTCGCCGAAACTGCCGAACCCGAGGAGCTCCTCGGCGTGCTTCGCGAATACCACGGCGCGATCGGCCGGCGGGTCGTCGAGTTCGAGGGGACGCTGGAGCACTTCGCCGGCGACGGCGTCCACATCTTCTTCAACGACCCGATCCTCCAGGCCGACCACCAGCTTCGCGCGGTGAAGATGGCACTCGCCCTGCGCGACGACGTCGCGGACCTGGCGGCCGGCTGGCGGCGGCGCGGCTACGAGCTCGGGTTCGGCGTCGGGATCTCGGCCGGCCATGCCACGGCCGGTCGAATCGGGTACGAGGGCCGGTATGACTATGCCGCGATCGGGAACGCCGTGATCATGGCGGCGCGGCTGAGCGGCCAGGCGGGCAACGGCCAGATCCTGCTCAGCCAGCGGGCCTATGCCGATCTCGAGAACGTCGTCGTCGTCGAACCGGTCGAAGGCCTGGTGCTCAAGGGCCTGAGCCACCCCGTGACGGCGTTCAACGCGCTCGAGTTGCGGCGGGCGGCGACCGGGGACCTGGAGGAGGTCCGCGCCTGATCAGGCGGCGAAGCCGCCGGTCGAGGTCTCGCCGCTCATCAGGTCGAAGAGCGAGAGGTCCGGCGCGTCGAGCGTTCTGCGGGGCCGGCCGAGCAGGTAGCCCTGGCCGTTGTCGAAGCGCAGCTCGAGGACGACTTCGAGCAGCTCCTGCGTCTCGATTCCCTCGGCCACGATCGTCCGGTTGCGCTGGCGGGCCATCTCGCCGAGGGCCCGCAGGACCGCCTCCGAGGGCTCGTGCCGGGCGCCGGCCCGGACGAGCGAACGATCGATCTTGATGATGTCGAAGTCGACCTCGCTTAGGAGGCGGAGCCCGGCGTTGCCGGCACCGACGTCGTCGGCCGCGATCCGCACGCCGTGGCGGCGAAGGATGGCGAGGCTTGCCCGCAGTCGATCGAGGTCCTCGACCGCTTCCCGTTCGGTCAGCTCCACGACGAGCTGGGACGGGTCGATCCCGCTGTTCCGGGCGAGGCTGAGCAGCTCGAGCGGGCTGAAGGCGTCGGACTCGAGGGTCCGTGGCGAGAGGTTGAGCGAGAGGTACGTGTCGGCCCCGAGCGGTCGCGCGCCGGCCAGCCCCGTCCGGGCGCTCGCGACGTCGATCTCGACCGTCCGGCGGGTCGCCTCCGCGGCGATGAACAGGCTCGACGTGCTCGGGAAGTCCGCGTCGTCCGCGAGGCGGACGAGGCTCTCGTAGCCGATGACGCGACCGGTCTTGAGCGAGTAGATCGGCTGGTACACGGCGGTCAGGCGGCCGCCCTCGGCGACCCGTGCGACCGCGGCGGTCAGCTCGGGGATCGCCCGGGCGTCGTCGGCCATGCCGTGGCTGTTCGGGTCGAAGACCTTGACGTCGGTCCGGCCGTGGCGCTTGCCCGAGTAGAGCGCCGCATCGGCGTGATGGATCAGCTGGTTCCGGTCGGCGCTCGGATCGGGGAACGCGGAGATCCCGATCGTGACCGAGAACGTCCCGCCGCGCCCGTGGTGGCCGCTCAGCGCGGCGGCGAGGATGTGGCGGCCGACGACCTCGGCGTCGGCGGCCGAGCAGCCCGGCAGGAGCAGGGCGAACTCGTCGCCACCGATCCGGTAGCCGCGGTCGGTCCGGCGCATGTTGGCCCGGATGATCTGGCTGACAGCACGGAGAAGTTCGTCCCCCGCGGCGTGTCCGCGCCGGTCGTTCGTGCGCTTGAGGTTGTCGACGTCGATGACGAGCAGGGCGAGCGACCACGCCTCGTCCCGCGCCTCGAGGACCTGGTCGTCGAGCTCCTCCTGGAACGCGCGGTGGTTGCCCAGGCCGGTCAGCGCGTCCCGGAGCGAGTCCAGCCGCGCCCGGTCGAACGCCTCCTGGAGCCCCGCTCGCTCGCCTTCGAGCTGCGCGACATGACGGCCGACGGTCCGGTGGACGGCGATGAGAGCGACCCCGACGAGGACCCACAACGCCGCGATTCCAGCAACGACACCAGTCCCCGAACCGGCCTGGATCGCCGGACCGTGGACGGCGATGAGCGCCGACACGAACGTGTGGAGCGCGACGAAGCCGATCGCGACGTGCCGTCTGATGGCACGCCCCGACGCTGACCCTCGCGTCTGTGCCGGCGATGCAGGCATCGGCCCCCTGACGATCCGGCGCGGGCCCGACCCGCACTCGCCGAATCTCTACCGCACCGGACTGCACTGCTGCTGCGGTACGGAAGTACCCCACCCCGACGCCCGGGCAAGCGGCCGGGCCGGCTCGATCGAGCTCCGGCCCGTCGAGTCAGACCGACCGGCCGTCGATCGTGATCGCGGATCCCGTGCCGGACGTCGGGCCGAGGTAGCTCCCGAGGCCCTCGTCGAGCGGCGTCAGATCGCGGGGCAGCCGCTCCAGGAGCGGACCGAGGTCGACGGTGGCCGGTTGGTTCACGAAGTCCACGGCGGCCGGCGTCAGCGGCGGTGTCGGCAGGAACTGCAGCGGCCAGGCGGCAAACTTCAGGAGCGGCGTCGGGCCGGGCAGGATCGGGCGGCGGATGCCGGCGACCCGCAGCGCTCGGGCGACGATCGCGCGCATCGTCAGCGTTTCGGGCCCGCCCACCTCGAAGACCTCGCCGGCCGCCCCGGGCTCGACGATCGCGTCGGCGACAAGGCGGGCGACGTCGTCGACGAAGACCGGAGCCAGAAGCTGGCGCCCGCGGTTCGTCAGCGGCACGAAGGGCAGCCGCCGCGCGAAGCCGAGGAACCGGTTCAGCGACACGTCGCGCGGCCCGAAGATCCAGGTCGGGCGGATGATCGTCCAGGCGAGACCGCTGCCACGCACCGCCTGCTCGGCGCGCCATTTGGCGCGGAACCAGTGTCGCTTCGCGTCCGGAGCGGCGCCCGCTCCCGAGACGTAGACGACGCATCCGACACCGGCCCGCCGGGCGGCGGCAACGAGGTGTTCGGTGCCGGCAGCATCGACCGCGTCGAACGTCCGGCCGCGCCTCGGCTGCTCCATCGGCGAATTCGGGAACGCGAGCGCGATCGCCAGGACGTCCACCCCCTCGAGGGCAGGAGCGAGCGAGGCCGGCTCCGTGACGTCGGCCCGCCGGATCTCGACCGCGTCCGGCAGCGGCCCCCGGGCCGCCTCGCCGCTGTGGGACAGGACCACGACGCGATCGCCGCGGCGGTGGAGCTCGGCGGCGATCGCGCCGCCGACGAAGCCGGTGCCTCCGGCGACGGCGACGGTCCGACCGGTCGGCTCTTCGAGGGGACCGGCAAGGGCCCGCTCCACGATGAGACGGCGATGG
>DASTEU010000407.1:0-3282 GCA_035709325.1 Candidatus Limnocylindrales bacterium
ACGTGACGCCTCCGGCGGCGGGCATTGTGCGGGCGACCGCGTGGCGGTAGATCTCCTCGAGCGACGGCGCGACCGGCCGAAGCGAGACGAGCTGGAGATCGTTCTCGGCGGCGAAGATCGGCAGGCGGCGACGGACCGCCGGCTCGATCTCCGGCGAGGCGACCGAAACCGACCACGGCAGGGAGGGCGACCGGCCGGGCGTCACCTGCGTCACACCGTCGACGCTCCGCAGCACCGACGCGATCCGCTCGTTCGCGGTCTCGTCGGCACCTTCGAAGGCGACCTCGATGTGCGCAGACGTGTCGCCGAACCGCGCAGCCAGCTGATCGAGCGTGCCCTGGCCGATCAGGCGGCCGGCGGCGAAGATCCCGATCCGGTCGCAGACCGACTGGACCTGGTTGAGCAGGTGGCTCGAGAGGAGGATCGCCATCCCCCGGTCACGGACGAGACCGCGCAGCAGGTCGAGGACCTCGACGACACCGATCGGGTCGATCGCGGTCGTCGGCTCGTCGAGGATCAGGATGTCGGGGTCCTTCACGAGCGCGTCCGCGATGCCGAGCCGCTGGAGCATGCCCCGCGAGTACGTGTCGACCGGGTCGTCCGCCCGGGACGAGAGCCCGACCTGGTCGAGGACCTCGTCGATCGCCTCCTCCGCGACGTCGGCAGGGATCCGGTTGAGCCGGGCCGTGTAGCGCAGGTTCTCGCGGCCCGTGAGGTCGCCGTAGAAGCCGACGCTGTCGGGCATGTAGCCGACCCGTCGCTTCACCTCGAGCGGGTTGCGGGCCGGATCGAGCCCGGTCACGCGGGCCTCGCCGTCGGTCGGTTCGGTCAGGCCGAGGAGCATGAGGATCGTGGTCGTCTTGCCGGCGCCGTTCTGGCCGAGCAGCCCGAAGATCTCGCCGGCACGGACCTCGAGGTCGAGGTTGTCGACCGCGACGAGGTCGTCGTAGTGCTTGGTCAGGCCGCGCGTCCGGATCGGCGCGTCGTTCGGCTCGTCGTCGAGGCTGGGCCGTCGCGGCCGTTCGGACGCCGTCGCGAGGGCGCCGGCCGCGGCCTGCCGGGCGGCCTGCTCGGAGCCGGGCCGTGGCGTTCGAATTCGCTTGCGGGCCGGCCGGTTCGCTGGGGCGGTCATCGTCGACCGTACGTCCGGAACACGTAGAAGAGCCCGGCCAGGATCAGGACGATCACCCCGATCCCGACGATCGCCCAGAGCGGCGACGTCTCGACCGTAAACCGGATCTGGACGTTTCCGTCTGCTTCGTCGTTCGAGGCATTGAACGTCACGACGTAGTCGCCGGCGACGGCTTCGCCCGACGGTGTGATCGTTGCCGTGATGACGCCCGTCTCGCCGGGCGGGATCGCCTCCATCTGGCCGCCTTCGCGGTCGAAGGTGGCGGTCCAGTTCGTCGGCGGGCTCGCCGTCACGACGACGCCCTCGAGGGGCGCCGTGCCCGTGTTGGTGACCTCGATCTGCTGTGTCGTCGCAGAGCCTGCGCCGCCGCGATTCGAGAGCAGGTCGCCCGGCGTCGAGACCTCCATGGAGTACGAGCCGGTGATTTCGACCCCGAGCTGCGCCCCGACGGTCCGGTCGCCGGCGTTGGCCTCGACCGCGATCTCGTACGGTCCGGCGGCCGCGTTCGCCGGCGGCGTCGCCGTCACGCGGACCGTCGCGGTCGATCCGGCCTCGACGACGGTCGACGCGGCCTGCTCCTCGCCGGTCACGACGGCCTCGACGTCCCAGTTCGGCGGGCCGCTGGCACCGACCGAGACGGTCTGGTCCTGGGCCGTGTCGTTCTCGAGGGTGAGGTCGAAGCTGAACTCGTCGTCGGACGCGCCGGTCAGCACCGGCGAATCGGTCGTGAGCGTGATGTCGCCCGCGACGTCGGCCGCGACCCGGATCGAGATCGGGAGGACGTCACTGCGCCCGTCCGCGCTCGCCCGGACCTCGATCGTGGTCGTCCCGCTGGCGGTGCCCGGCACGTCGACGTCGAGGCGCACCTCGCCGGTCGTGTCGGGCCCGGCGAGGACGCCGTCCACGACGAACCCGCCGCCGTGGAGGCTCGCGGACCAATCGTCGGGCACGCCTTCGAGGGCCAGGGCAACGGTCGTCGTGACCTGGGTCAGGCTGACACTGAGATCGAACGAGGCGCTCGAACCGGGTGCGACGGCCACCGCGGGGAAGGGCGTCGTCACCTCGAGGCCCTCGTCGGCCGCGACGGGCGGGGCGAGGGCGGCCGCGAGGATGGCGGCGACGGCCGCGACGCCGGCGAGCCGGTGAAGACGCGTCGGTCCGGGCCCGACGGTGGACAGGGTCGCCAAGGGTTCCCTCCTGGTCGATCGTGATTGCAGCGGTCGGCGGGAGTCTGCCAAGACTCGGCCGCGGTGTGCAACCCAGGATCGATTCGTGCTCGGTTGCGATTCCTGAATCGGCCTCGACGCCGAGTGTCCGCGACGAAGCGCCGCGGTGCGGGACCCATCCTGCCACGTCGCCTTCGCCGGTGTGGGGCGTGGTCGCTCGATGGTCCGGCGGCGACCGAGAGTCGGCGACCGAGAGACCGGGAGACCGACGCCGCCGCCCGCAGGGTCAGGCCGGCGGAACGGCCTCCACCTGGAGCCCCGGGGCGACCGACCCGGTCGGCTGATCGCTGGGTTCGATCGTGGATGCCCCGGCGGCGGCGACGACGCCGGGCTGAAGCGCCTCGACCAGCTCGCGATCCTCGGTCGAGATGAGGACCAGGTCGGCCGCCTGCCTCCTCGCGTATTCCGCGAGCGACGGGCCGTCGGCCTTGTCCGGCAACCAGCCGAAGGCCTCCACGCCGGCAGCCCGCACGGCTCGGATCTTGTCGGCGAGCGCCCCCTGGCCCGCGACTTCGAGGTCGCTCGGGCCGAGACGGTCGCCGAACTGCTCCTCCTGGCCGTCGCCCGACCACTCGGTCGGGAGGGGACTCTCGAGCGGGCTGAGATCGGCACCGAGGTCGTAGAGGATCACGGTGGCGCCTGACTGGCTGGCGACCTCGGCCGCCCTGTCCATCACGGCTCGGTGGTGCTCCGCGTCGCTCGTGACGGCGATGATCGTGGATGGCGCATGGGTGCTCATCAGGACCTCCGCCGAGAGGCTCCCTCGCGGGCCGTCACAGGCGCATGACAGCCGGGCGCGCCCGCGTCGCCGGATCGCGACAGGTGGGCGTCCGCGCCGAGGGGCGTCCCGGGGCGTCGAAAGCTGGCGCGTCGAAAGCTATCGCGTCGCCGCCGTGCGGGCTGCCGGCGTGGAGGCCTTCGGCT
>DASTEU010000408.1:0-4285 GCA_035709325.1 Candidatus Limnocylindrales bacterium
AGTACGAGGAGCTGCCGGCGGTCTTCGGCGTCGCAGACGCCCTCGCCGAGGGCGCTCCGCTCGTTCACGAGGAGCCGCCCCGGATCGGCCAGACGTTCGCCGACCTGATCATCGACACGAAGGGCGGCACGAACGTCTGCAACCACTTCAAGCTCCGCAAGGGCGACGTCGAGGTCGGCTTCGCAGAGGCCGACGAGGTGTTCGAGGACGTCTTCACGAGCCCGCCGGTCCAGCATGTGCCGCTCGAGACCCACGCCTGCGTCGCCGACGTCCGCGATGGACGGGTGACCGTCTGGGCCGGGGCGCAGATCCCGTTCGTCGTCCGGTCGCAGCTGGCCGAGATCTTCCGGCTTCCCCAGACGCGGGTCCGGGTCATCGTCCCGACGCTCGGCGGCGGCTATGGGGCGAAGACGTACCCGAAGATCGAGCCGCTGACCGCGGCCCTCTCGTTCGTCGCCCGCCGGCCGGTCCGGCTCCACCTCAGCCGGGAGGAGGAGTTCGTGACGATCACGAAGCACGGCGTCCGGATCCGGATGCGGACGGGAGTCAGGCGCGACGGGACGATCACCGCGCGCCAGAGTGTCTGCCACTTCGACACCGGCGCCTATGCCGACATCGGCCCGCGGCTGATCAAGAACGGCGGCTACGGGACCGGCGGGCCGCACCACATCCCGAACGTCTGGGTCGACTCGTACGCCGTCTACACGAACATCCCCCCGGCCGGTGCCTTCCGCGGTTACGGCGTGTCGCAGGCGGCTTGGGCGTACGAGACCCAGATGGACATGATCGCCGACCAACTCGGCCTCGACCCACTCGAATTCCGCCTCAGGAACCTCCTCGTCGACGGTCAGACGGTGATGACCGGCGAGCCGATGTTCGATGCCCACTTCCGGGACCTGCTCGGGCGGGCGGGCGCCTGGATCGGCTGGGACGGCGGCGCGGAACCGGCCCGGAGCGGCTCGAAGGTCCGAGCGAAGGGCCTGAGCTGCATCATCAAGGGCACGGTGACGCCCTCGACCTCGACCGCCTTGGCCAAGCTCAACGACGACGCAAGCCTCGACGTTCTGACGAGCTCCGTCGAGATGGGTCAGGGAATGCACGCCTCGCTCGCCCTGATGGCCTCCCAACGGCTGGGTGTGCCGGTCGGCCGGGTCAGCGTCAGCAGCCCGGACACGGACGTCACCCCGTACGACCAGCAGACGAGCTCGAGCCGGACGACCCACGCGATGGGGACCGCGGTGATCGGCGCGGTCGACCAGATCCGGGAGCAGCTCGTGGCGCTCGCCGCGGACGAGCTCGAGATCACCCCGACCGACCTCGAGCTCGACGGTGCCGTCGTCCGGGTGAAGGGCTCGCCGGACCGCTCGATCGGCTTCGGCGACCTCGTCCGGCGGTCCCGCTCGGGCAACCTCCTTGGCAGCTCGACGTTCCGGACCGAGGGCGGGCTCGACCCCGACACCGGTCTCGGGATCGGCTCGGTCCACTGGCACCAGGCGGCCGGCGCCGCCGAGGTCGAGGTCGACCTCGAGACGGGCCGGGTCGAGGTTCTCCGCTACCACGCCGGGGTCTACGCCGGGCGGATCATCAACCCGGTCCAGGCCGAGCTCCAGACCGAGGGCAACGTGGCCTTCGGCCTCGGCCAGGCCCTGTTCGAGGAGATGGTCTTCGACGAGGGCCAGCTCCAGAACGGCAACCTCGGCGACTACATGATCGCGAGCATCGAGGACCTGCCGGCGGAGCTCAACACCGACGTCCTCGAGCATCTCGCGGCGAACGACATCCACGGCATCGGCGAGACGTCCCTGCCGCCGGTCATGCCGGCGATCGGGAACGCGGTGTACCGAGCGACCGGGGTCCGGATCACCGACCTGCCGATCACCCCCGAGAAGGTCCTGCGCGGGCTCCGGGCCCGGGCCGGCCAGGAGGTCCCAAGCCGATGACGATGACCGACCAGCCGGCCGACGGCCTGCCGGGCGGCTCCCGGCCGCTCGACGCCGAGGGCAAGCTGACCCTCACCCTGCGGGTGAACGGCCGGGATCATGTCATCCGGGCCCGGCCCCACCATACCCTGCTCGACGTTCTCCGCAACGAGGTCGGCCTGACCGGCCCACGGGAGGGCTGCGGGGTGGGCATGTGCGGCGCCTGCACGGTTCTCGTCGACGGCCGGCCGGTGTCTGGCTGTCTCCTGCTCGTGCCCCTCGCCGAAGGCCACGACCTCGTCACGATCGAGGGTCTCGAGGGCCCGACCGGCGAGCTCCACCCGATCCAGGAGGCCTACGTCGCCCACACCGCCTTCCAGTGCTCGTACTGCACGCCGGGCTTCATCCTGACGACGAAGGCCCTCCTCGAGGACAATCCCGATCCGAGCCGCGACGAGGCCAAGGAGTACCTTGCCGGCAACCTCTGCCGCTGCGGCAGCTACGTCAAGATCCTCGACGCCGTCATGGACGCGAAGGGCCGCGTCCGAGGGGGCTGATCAGACCTTCACAAGGGCAGCCGCGGCGACCTCGCCGACGAGGATCGCCGCGAGGTTCGTCGTCGCGTGGGGGATGACCGGCAGGACGCTTGCGTCGGCGATCCACAGGTTGTCAAGCCCGTGGACCCGAAGGCCGGGGTCGACGACCGCTCCCGGATCGCCCGCCGGCCCGAAGCGGCACGTCCCGGTCGCGTGGTTGTACGAGATGAACGTGGAGCGGGCGTGCGCCGTGACGTCCGCACCCGGGGCAGGCAGCACGCGCGGACCCCAGTACGGCACCAGTGGGGGTCGGGACACGAGCCGGCCGACAAGCTCGATCCCGGCGACGAGCGCCGCGACGTCTCCTGGGTCGCGGACGAGCGCGGGGTCGACACAGGGCAGTTCGTCGGGGTCGGCCGAGGCGAGCCACAGCCGGCCTCGCGCCCGGTGGTCGAGCAGCCGTACGGACACGGGGTGCGGGCCGTCTGAGCTGGGCGGTCGGAGCATCAGGTGGAGGTCTCCACCGGTGAGCGACGGATCGCTCCTGGCGATGACCCGGATCTTCGGGACGCGGTGCTCCGGCCGCAGTTCCGGACCCGCGGCGAAAGCCAGGTCGACGACCGCGTGGTCCTGGAAATTCTCCCCGACGCCCTCGAGCGGGTGCACCACTCGCAGGCCGACCGCCTCGATCACCTGCGGCGGCCCGATCCCCGAGAGGAGCAGGAGGTGCGGCGTCTGGTAGGCACCGGCAGACACGACGACCCGCTCGGCACGAACCGTCTGGGGCCCGTCCGGAGTTCGGAGGGCGACGCCGAGGACCCGGTGGCCGTCGATCCGGAGCCGAATCGCCGTCGTGTCGGGCAGGATCGTCAGGTTCGGACGGTCCCGGGCCGGATCGAGGTACGCAGTCGCCACTGTTTGGCGGCGGCCGTCGACCACGTTGTAGGGCGAGGCGCAGACCCCGAACGGCTCCGGGACGTTCAGGTCGTCGCACGGCTGCAGGCCCAGGGCTGCGGCCGCATCGAGGAGGGCGGCGACAGGCGGCGACGAGCGATCGGTGGGCCGCCAGTCGCGGCGGAGCCGGATCGGGCCGCCCCGGCCGTGGTGGGGCTGATCCCCGAAGTCCGGGTCGTCCTCGACCGCTCGCATCAAGGGCAGGAGCGAGTCGTAGGACCAGTCAGGGCCGCCGAACGCCTGCCAGGCATCGAAGTCGCGGGCGACGGGACGGAGGATCGACAGGTTGTTCACGGCCGAGCCACCGCCCATCACCCTGCCGGAGACGAGTCGCCAGGTCGATCCGTCAGGCCGCGCGACCGGATAGTGGCGGACCCACTCCGGGTCCCGGATCACCTCGTCCTGGCGGCGCGGGTCGGCAATGACGTCCGGTAGCGGCCGGGGATCCGGTCCGGCCTCGACGAGGAGCACCCGGCGGGCCGGGTCCTCGCTCGCCCGTGCGGCGACGACACAACCCGCGGAGCCGCCGCCGATGACGACGAGGTCGAAGGAGTGGTCGAGCGAGCGGTCGAGCACGAGCGCATCGTACGCGGCCGGGCCCGACCGATCGAGCCGAGCGACGTGACGTCCTGCGCCCCGCGTCGCGCCCGCCGAGGCGGGATGGGCCGACGTCTAGAACCAGTACCGGTCCCCGCAGCATCGAGCGGGCGCTGGTTGCCTCGATCGTCAGCCGGCTCTCGCCGGCGAGGGCCGTCCGCCGCTGAGGCCGTCGACCAGCTCGGCCAGCCGGTCGACCTGGTCGAGATCGGCGGCACACGGCCGCAGGATGAACTCGTCGACTCCCATCCCCCGCTGGCGGTCGATCGCGGCCCGAAC
>DASTEU010000409.1:0-8687 GCA_035709325.1 Candidatus Limnocylindrales bacterium
CGGGCGGCGAGCCGCGCGTTCTGGCCTTCGCGACCGATGGCCAGCGAGAGCATCCGCTCGGGCACGGTCACGTTCGCGATCCGGTGCTCCTCGTCGATGTCGACCGACAGGACCTGGGCCGGCGAAAGCGCATTGGCCACGAAGACCGCCGGATCGTCGTTCCACGGGATCACGTCGATCTTCTCGCCGCCGAGCTCGGCGACGACGGCCTGGACGCGGGCGCCGCGCTGGCCGACGGTCGCACCGACCGGATCGAGGCCATCCTGGCGCGAGGCGACCGCGACCTTGGAACGGCTGCCGGCCTCGCGGGCGATCGCCCGGATCTCGACCGTGCCGTTGTGGATCTCGGGCACCTCGAGCTCGAAGAGCCGCTTGAGGAACCCCTTGTGGGTCCGGCTGACGAGGATCTGCGGCCCGCGCGTGGAGCGGCGGACCTCGAGCACGTAGGCCTTCACGTTCTGGCCGATCCGGTAGTGCTCGACCATCGACTGCTCGGACGTGGCCAGGATCGCCTCGACGTTGTTGCCGACGTCGAGGATGATCGCCCGCGGCTCGACCCGGTTGACCGTGCCGGTGATCATCTCTCCTTCGCGGCTGGCGAACTTGTCGAAGACCTGGTCACGCTCGACCTCGCGGATCCGCTGGAGCACGATCTGCTTCGCGGTCTGCGCACCGATCCGGCCGAAGATGTCGCCGTCGAGCTCCTCGGTTTCGACGAGATCGCCCGGCTGCGCGTCCGGCCTGTACTTGCGGGCCTCCTCGAGGCTGAACTCCACGAGCGGATCGTCGACCTCGACGACCGCCGTCCGAGCCCGGAAGACGCGGATCTTGCCGGTTTCGGCATCGATCCGGACGTGAATGTCCTCGTCGCCGGCCACTCGCCGGTACGCCGACTGGATCCCATCCTCGACGGCGTGGATCAGCTGCTCCCGGGAGACCTGCTTCTCCGCGTTCAGCTGAAGGAGAGCACCGACGAAGTCTCGACTCACGATGCTCCTCCGACTACAACATTGTTCTGTGGGCCGACAAAAAGAAACGTGGGGGTCACCCACGTCACGGAGCGGCCGTTCAGTTCGACGCGAGTATACATCCTCCCGCCAACCGGGTCGGGCGGAGCGCCTCCCGGGCGGAGGAGCGCGGGCGGACGGAGCGAGCATCCCCGCCGCCGTCGGCGTGCCTGTCGGCGGCGGCCGAATTCGAGTGATCCGAACGGGGAGCGGGGTTCGCGGCCGATGTCGAACCGCCCCGGAGGCGGGACCCGACGACGGCGAGCCTGCCGCACGGTGGCCGCCTGACGCGGGCCGTTCGGCGCGAGCATCGGCCGATTCGCGAGGTATTCGTTCGGATGATCCGGAAACGCCCGGAGGGGCCTCGGTCGCGGCGTACCCCGGTCTCCGGCGCCGGGCGTCCGGCGGCAGGCGCCCGGCCCGTCAGCCGCGAGGCGCGGCGACTGTTGCGGGCGGTTCGGCCGGGACGCCCGTCGGCGGCGGCGGGTAGCGCCGGTCGACGTACGCCTCCAGGATCCCGATGAACTCCTCGACGAGCCCCTCGCCGCGCAGCGTCCGGTCGAGTCTGCCGTCGATGAAGACCGGCGCGACCGGCTCCTCGAAGGTGCCCGGCAGCGAGATGCCGATATCGGCGTGTTTCGATTCGCCGGGCCCGTTCACGACGCAGCCCATCACCGCGACCCGCATCTCCTCGACGCCGGGCCGCGTCTCCTTCCACTCGGTCATCCGCTCCTTGAGATGGCCCTGGATCTGCTGGGCCATCTCCTGGAAGAACGTCGACGTGGTCCGGCCGCAGCCGGGGCAGGCCGAGACCTGCGGGAGGAACGAGCGGAGGCCCATCGACTGGAGGACCTGCTGGGCGATCTCGACCTCGCGCTCGCGCGGCGCGCCGGGCTCCGGCGTGAGCGAGACGCGGATCGTGTCGCCGATGCCTTCGTTCAGCAGGATCGCCAGGCCTGCGGTCGAAGCCACGACGCCCTTGTCGCCCATGCCGGCCTCCGTCAGGCCGAGATGCAGCGGGTAGTCCGAGCGGGCCGCCAGCAGCCGGTAGACGTCGACGAGGTCGCGAACCTGGGAGACCTTCGCGCTCAGGATGATCCGGTCGTGGCCCAGGCCCGTCGCCTCCGCCAGCACCGCCGAGCGCATCGCCGACTCGATCATCGCCTCGATCATCACGTCCCGGGCGTCACGCGGCGCGGCCGAGCGGGCGTTCGCGTCCATGAGCTCGGTCAGCAGCGCCTGGTCGAGCGAGCCCCAGTTGACGCCGATCCGCACCGGCTTGTCGTTCTCGATCGCGACGCGGACGATCGTGGCGAAGTGTTCGTCGCGACGTTTGGCACCGACGTTGCCCGGGTTGATCCGGTACTTCGCGAGCGCCCGTGCCATCTCGGGGTAATCGACGAGGAGCTTGTGGCCGTTGTAGTGGAAGTCGCCGATGACCGGCACGTCGACGCCGAGGTTGTCGCGGAGCTTGGCCATCATCGCCGGCACGGCGGCGGCGGCCTCCTCGGTGTTGACGGTGATCCGGACGAGCTGCGACCCGCCGTGGGCGAGCCGCGCCACCTGGATCGCGGTCGCGTCGGCGTCGGCGGTGTCGGTGTTCGTCATCGACTGGACCACCACCGGATGGGCGGACCCGACGAGCACGCCACCGACGTCGACACTCACCGTCGGCCTGCGCCGCGGCCGAAGCGCTGCGTCGCGCTCGTTCATCGCGTCAGGAGCCGCCGCCGAAGATGCGGACGATGTCGAAGCCGGTGACCCAGATGAGGAACGCGAAGAGGAACACGAAGCCGACGAAGTACGTCAGCCGCTCGGCTCGCAGGCTCAGACGGGCGCCGAACACCGACTTGAGGAGGATCATGAGGATCCGCCCGCCGTCGAGGGGCGGGAACGGGAGCGCGTTCACGAGGGCAAGGTTGGCCGACAGGATGCCGGCGACGTAGAGCGTCAGGATCGGGCCCGAGCCCCAGAAGATGTCGCCGATCTGCGTCGCGATGCCGACCGGCCCGGCGACCGGCGGCGGCGCCGTCGGGTTGCTCACGAAGCTGCCGACGAGGTCGCCGAGTCCGGCCAGGATCAGGCCGAACCAGCGGCCGGTCTCGTCGACCCCGATCCGGACGGCCGTGCCGAGGTCGTGTCCCACGGTCTCCCCGTAGAAGTCGGTCACGAACGGCGACTCCTCGGTCGCCCGGATCCCGAGCGCTCCCTCGCCAGCCGCGACCTGGGCCGGCGTGCGGAGCGTCGCGGTGACCTCCTCGAACGAGCCGTCGGCGCGATGCAGGCCGATGACGATCGTCTCGCCGGCGTGGGCCCGCAGGTCGTCGAGGACGTCGGGCGAGCCGACGTATTGGGCGAAGAACTCGTACTTCTGGCCGTCGATCGAGATGATCGCGTCGCCCGAGCGAATCCCGGCCGCCGCGGCCGGCGACCCCGGCTCGACGGTCGGCGCCCGGACGCCGATGAGCGGCGTGGCGACCCACGCGATGATGGTGAAGATCACGAGCGCCGTGACGAGGTTCATGAAGACGCCGGCGAGCAGGATGACGAGCTTCACCGGCAGGCGCGCCCGGACGAACGAGCGCGGGTCGTCGCCCTCGTCACCGTCCTCGCCCTCGAGCTTCACGAAGCCGCCGATCGGCAGCCAGTTCAGCGTATAGAGCGTTTCGCCGGTGGTCCGCAGGACCTTGGCCCGCGGCGGGAAGCCGATCCCGAACTCGAGCACGCGGACGCCGGCCAGGCGAGCCGTGACGAAGTGACCGATCTCGTGGACCAGGACGAGCCCGCCGAGGATCGCGATGAAGATCACGAACGTGATGAGGCTCTGGAGGAGCTCCATCAGGCGGGGCCCTGCCGGATCGCTGCGGACGTGAACGCCGCGCGGACCTCCGCGTCGAGCGAGACGAGGGCGTCGAGGTCCGGCGCCTGATCGGGACCGTCGCCGAAACGCGTCACGGCGTCCTCGAGCACGCGCGGGATGTCGCCGAAGCCGAGCGTCCCGGCGAGGAACCGCTCGACCGCGACTTCGTCGGCGGCGATCAGCGCGGTCGTCGCCCGCTGGCCGATCGCTCCGGCCTCGCGGGCGATCCGGAGCGCCGGGAAACGATCGGCGTCGGGCGCGCGGAAGTCGAGCCGGCCGGCAGCCACGAGGTCCACCGCGGATGACGGCGAGCGGTGCCGTTCGGGGAAGGTCAATGCGTACTGAATCGGGAGCCTCATGTCGGGGGTGCCCAGCTGGGCCTTGAGCGAACCGTCCACGAACCTGACGGCCGAATGGACGACGCTCTGCGGGTGGATGACGACTTCGATGGCGTCGTAGGCGACATCGTACAGCCAGTGCGCCTCGATCACCTCCAGGCCCTTGTTGGCGAGCGTCGCCGAGTCGATCGTGATCTTCGCCCCCATCGACCACGTGGGGTGACGGAGCGCCTGACCCGGGGTGACCGTCGCGAGGTCGGCCGGCGCGTCGAGGAACGGCCCGCCCGACGCGGTCAGGATGAGCGCCGCCACGCCGGCCGGCGCCTCCCCCACGAGGCATTGCCAGATCGCCGAGTGCTCCGAGTCGATCGGCCGGAGCCAGGCGAGCGGGCTGGCGAACGGATCGCCCGGGTGGATCGCGGCGACCGCGACCGCCCGCTCGCGGGCGAGGGGCATGACGAGATGGCCGCCGGCGACGAGGGTCTCCTTGTTGGCGGTCGCGACCACCTTGCCGGCCGCCAGGGCGGCGAGGACCGGTCGGAGGCTCACGATGCCGCCCGTGCCGACGACGACGAGATCGACCTCGTCGCGGGTCGCGAGCGCCTCGAGGGCCGCGTCGCCTCCGACGCGTTCGGTTCCCGGCGGCAGGTCCAGCCCCGCCGCGGCGTCCTCCGCGATCGCGACGGCGGCGGGACGGAGTCGGGCGGCCTGCTCGCCGAGGACCGCGGCGTTGCGGCCGGCGGCGAGGGCGACGACCCGGAACGCCGCGGGCAACGCGCCGAGCACGTCGACCGCATGGCGGCCGATCGACCCGGTGGAGCCGATGAGGGCCACGCCGAGCGGGCGGCGGTGTGTTCCGGCGTTCACTCAGCGGACCATCGCGACGACGTAGAGGGTGACGACCGGCGCGGCGAACAGGAACGAGTCGACCCGGTCGAGGATGCCGCCGTGGCCGGGGATCAGCCTCCCCGAGTCCTTCGCACCGGCGGCTCGCTTGAGCATCGACTCGGCGAGGTCCCCGGCCTGGGCCGCGGCGCCGACGAGCGGCCCGAGGATCAACCCGCCGATCGGGTCCCGGCCGAGCGCCGCGAGCACCGCCGCGACGACGAGCGTCGAGGCGGCGAGGCCGCCGACGAGTCCCGCGTACGTCTTCGAGGGCGAGATGTGGACGAGGAACCTCGTTCGACCGAAGCGCCGCCCGAGGAGGTACGCCCCGGTGTCGTACGCCCAGACCCCGAGCACGAGCAGGACGATCCAGCCGCGCTCGGCGCCGATGAACGCGAGCGGGGCCGCGGCCGGCGTCTCGGGGGCTGCCTCGCCGAGCCGGATGACGAATCCGAGCAGCGATGCGTACAGCGCCCCGAAGACGGTCGTGACCCAGGTGACGAGGCCCTCTCGCGGATCGTGCCGAGCGAACGCACCGACCGCCGCGAGGATCGTCCCGACGGCCACGAGCAACAGGGCGCTGCTCTCCAGGGCCGCGGGCACGGCCGCATCGAGGACGAGGGCGATCGCCATGACGATGCCGAGGGCCGGGATCGACGCGTAGCCGGCCGAGCGCAGCAGCCGGAACACCTCGACGCCGGCGAGCGCGGTGGCGACGACCACGAGCCCGACGATCCAGGTCCCGCCGAGGAGCAGGACGACGACGACCGGCGGTACGAGGATCGCCGCGCTGATCGCGCGCTGGCGAAGCGCCACCGAACCGGCCGTGGGAATTGCCCGCCGGGTCAGCGTCCGAACCGTCGTGTGCGCCTGGCGAACTCGAGAAGGGCCGCGTCGAAGGCCTCGGCGCCGAAGTCGGGCCAGAGCACCTCGGTCGAGTAGAACTCGGCGTAGGCCGACTGCCAGATCAGGAAGTTCGAGAGGCGCTGCTCGCCCCCGGTGCGGATGACGAGATCGGGGTCCGGCAGGCCCGCCGTGTAGAGCGCGTCGGAGATCGTGTTCTCGTCGATCTCGTCGGCGCTGACGCCGCTCGCCGCGAGGCGGCGGAACGCATCGACGAGCTCCGTCCGGCCGGCGTAGTTGAAGGCGACGTTGAGCAGGAGACGGTCGCCCTCGGCGGTCTCGGCCAGGGCCTCGTCGATCGAGCGGCGCGTCACCTCGGGGAGCTCCTCGAGCCGGCCGAGGAGGCGGATCCGCACGCCCTGGGCGCGCAGCTCGGCGGTCTCGCTCCGGATCGCCTGCTCCAGCAGTCCGAAGAGGCCGCTGACCTCGTCGTCCGAGCGGGCCCAGTTCTCGCGGCTGAACGCGTAGAGGGTCATGACGGGCACGCCCCGCCGCACGGCGTGACGCAGGAGCGTCCGAATCGCCTCGACACCGGCCGCGTGGCCTTCGATCTCGGGCTTCTCGTGGAGCCGGGCCCAGCGCCGGTTGCCGTCCATGATGATCGCGACGTGGCGCGGTAGGTCGGCCGGGTCGATGAGCGGTTCGGAGGCGCCGTGCGCAGCGGCCGCGTGAGGTCCGCCCTCCTCCGCCGACCGCTCGGCGACGTGCGCCAGGGGCGGCGCGTCGGTCGGCCGAGCCAGCGGTGTCCGGGACACTAGACCTCGAGGACCTCCTGTTCCTTCGCCCCACCGAGGCGGTCGACCTCGGCGATGAACCGGTCGGTCGTCCGCTGGAGGGCCTCGAGGCGGCGATGTGCCTCGTCGGCTCCGACCTCGCCGTCACGCTCCTCCTTCTTGAGGTCGTCGGCGGCATCGCGGCGGATGTTCCGGATCTCGACCCGGGCTTCCTCCATGCGCTTGTGGACGACTCTGACGAGGTCCTTGCGACGCTCCTCGGTCAGCGGTGGGATGTTGAGGCGGACGACGGTGCCGTCGACATTCGGGACGAGCCCGATGTCGCTCTTCTGGATCGCCTTCTCGATGGCACCCAGGACGGCCCGGTCCCACGGCTGGATCACGATCTGGTGGGCCTCCGGCACGCTGATCCCGGCCAGCTGGTTGAGCGGCGTCTGGGTGCCGTAGTAGTCGACGTGGATCCGCTCGACGAGCGCGGTCGAGGCCCGCCCGGTCCGGATGCCCTGGAAATCGCGTTCCATCGCCTCCACGGCACGGGTCATCCGCTGCTCCACGGTGGTCTGGATCTCGCTGCTCATGGGCGGACACCTCCGACGGCGCTCTTGGCGCCGGAGATCAGGGTGCCGACCGGTTCGCCGACGGCCACCCGGGTGATGTTGTCTGGCTGGTTGAGGTCGAAGACGACGATCGGCAGGTCGTTCTCCATGCAGAGCGAGACGGCGGCCGCGTCGAGGACCTTGAGCTGGTCGCGGAGCAGGTCGGCGTACTGGAGCTGGGCGTAGCGCCGGGCCGACGGGTTCACGACCGGGTCGGCATCGTAGACGCCGTCGACCTTCGTCGCCTTGAGGAGGACCTCGGCCCCGATCTCGACGGCCCGCAGGGCGGCCGCCGTGTCGGTCGTGAAGTAGGGATTGCCGGTGCCGGCGACGAAGATCGCGACGCGGCCCTTCTCGAGGTGACGCTGGGCGCGCCGCCGGATGTACGGCTCGGCCACCTCGTTCATCGCGATCGCGCTCATCACCCGGGTCGGCACGCCGACCCGCTCGAGGGCGTCCTGGAGGGCGAGGCCGTTCATGACGGTCGCGAGCATCCCGATGTAGTCGCCGGTCGCGCGGTCCATGCCGCTGGCGGCCGCCGCGAGGCCGCGGAAGATGTTCCCGCCGCCGACGACGATCCCGATCTGCACGCCGAGCCGGTGGACTTCGGCCACCTGGCGGGCGATGAACGCGCAGAACGAAGGGTCGACGCCGTACGTCCGGTCGCCGAGGAGCGCCTCTCCGGACAGCTTGAGGAGGATCCGCCCGTAGCGGAGCCCGTTCGCCGGCGCAGCCGGACCGTCGCTCACAGCTCCTCCCCGAGCGCGTAGCGCGTGAAGCGGCGGACGCGGATGTTCTCGCCGATCGTCGAGATCCGCTCAGTTATCAGGTCGCGAACCGTTCGATCCTCGTCGCGGAACGGCTGATCGTAGAGGGACACCTCCGCGTACCACTTGCGGAGCTGGCCCTCGACGATCTGGGGCCGGATGTTCTCGGGCTTCTTCTGGAGGGCCTCGTCGGCGAGCAGCTCGGCCCGGTTCGCCTCGAGGGCCTCGGCCGGGATCCGGTCGACCTCGACGTAGAGCGGCGCCATGCCGGCCACCTGCATCGCGAGATCCCGGACGAGCTTCTGGAACTCGTCGGTGCGGGCGACGAAGTCGGTCTCGCAGTTGACCTCGATAAGCACGCCGACGCGGCCACCGGTATGGATGTAGCTCGACACGAGGCCTTCGCGGGCCTCGCGACCGGCCTTCTTGGCGGCCGCGGCCAGGCCCCGCTCGCGGAGCAGGGCCACGGCCTTCTCGACGTCGCCGCCGGCCTCGACGAGCGCGTTCTTGCAGTCCATCATGCCGGCCCCGGTGCGCTCGCGAAGCTCCCTGACCGCGTCGGCGGTGATCGTCGTCATCTGGATTCGGTTCTCCTGT
>DASTEU010000410.1:0-2089 GCA_035709325.1 Candidatus Limnocylindrales bacterium
GGGTCGGTCGACGGTTCGGCCCAGGCGCCGTAGCATCGAGCGATGGCCAGCTCGCCCGGCTTCGCCGGCTACGGCCGCGCAATGGCGGCGGTCGCGCTCATCGCGCTCATCGTCGTCCCCGTGCTGGCGTCCTCGGCGGGCGTCCCCGTCGCCCGCTCGCCGGAGCCGTCGTCGGTCGCGGCGTCCGGGACCGCGCCACCGAGATCGAGCCTCGCCCTCCCGTCGGGCGCCGCCTCCGCGCCGAGCGCGACCGCCACACCGAGACCGACGCCGCCAGCCGCGGCGAGCCCCGCTGCCACGGCCGCCCCGTCCCGCGGCCCGGCGGCCGGCTCCGACACGTCGGGCGGCGAACGGGGTCCGATCGCCGGCGGCCGGCCCGGGCTGCTCGACGGTTCGGTCGACCGGTCGTCGATCCTGCTGACGGCCGAGTACGACGTCGCGCTGACGCTCGGTTTCGGCGACCGCTCGTTCAAGGTCGACTCGGTCATGACCGTCCGCAACGACTCGCCCGAGCCGATCGACCGCGTCGAGCTCAACACCGCGGCCGCCCGCCTCGGGGGGATGAAGCTGGGCGCGGTGACCGTGGCCGGCGAAGCCGTCGAGGCGACCGTCGACGACCAGACGATCGTCGTGCCGCTCGGCGGCATCCTCGGCGTCGGCCAGTCGGTGCAGGTTCGGGTGGCCTACTCGGCGACGCTGCGCAGCTCGCTGGCCGGCTCGAACTGGATGTTCACGCGGACGAACGGCATCGTCAACGCGTACCGCTGGCTGCCCTGGGTCAGCATCCCGGTGGCCTTCGACCGGCCGAACCACGGCGACCCGTTCGTGACGCCGACCAGCCCGCGGGTCCGGGTGGCGATCACGAGCGATCGGGCCCTCGTGTACGCGACGACCGGCGAGCGGGTGTCGGCGAGCGGCTTGCGCCAGACGTTCGAGGCCCGCGACATTCGTGACTTCGCCTTCACCGCGGCGCCCGACTACAGGTCGGTCTCGTCGACCGTCGGCGACACGACCGTTCGGGTCTACTACCGCCCGGGCGGCCCGGCCCAGGCGATCCTCTCGGCCGCCCGGAACGCGATCGCCGAGATGGAGCCGCTCGTCGGCGAGTACCCCTACGACACGTACGACCTGGCCCAGACCGCCGGCGGCTACGGGATGGAGGCGCCCGGGCTGACCTGGATCCCGACTGGTGTCGCGTCGTCCAACATCCCGTATCTCGTCACGCACGAGACGGCCCACCAGTGGTTCTTCTCGATCGTCGGGAGCGACCAGGCGAACGAGCCCTTCACCGACGAGGCGATGACCGACATGCTGGCCCGGTACGTCCTCGGCCAGAAGCGGTCGTCGCGGTGCTCGACGGCCCGGCTCGATCTGTCGATCTACCGGTACAGCGCCGGCTGCTATTACGAGATCGTCTACATCCAGGGCGGCAACTTCCTCGACGACGTGCGCAGGTCGATGGGAACGACCGCCTACTGGCGAGCGGTCCGGGCCTACGTCGAGGCGAACCGGTTCGGCCTCGCGCCGACGAAGACCCTGCTCGACACCCTCGACGACCACACGTCGCTCGACCTGGTGCCCCGGTTCGAGGCCCGGTTCCCGAGGTTGTATTGAGCGTGGCGCGCGGAGCGCCCGATCGTCCGTTTTCGTACGCCGCGGGAAACCACCTCCCCTCCGCGGTGGCGATTTCGGACTCCGGGATCGGATCGCTTGGCGGCCGGAGTCGTCGGCCGCCCGCGCCTCGTCCGGGGCCGACGATTTCGGACTCCGAGATCGCCCGGCAGGGGGCAGGATCTCGTCGGCTGCCGGCGGCCCCTCGTCCGGCCCGACGATTTCGGACTCCGAAATCGCCCGGCCGAAACGGGTGTGATTTCGCCGGGCGTGCGAAATCGGACAAACGCCTCCGCGGCTCAGCCCCCGAGCACGACCCGCCGATCCGCCGCCAGCGCCTGCGGCATCTGCCGGAACGTCGCCGGGAGCAGCGGGCGCCACAGGCGCCAGCCGGCAACGAGCCACCCTGAGACCGCCTCCTCGAGCGGCCCCCAGCGAAGCCCATACTCGGCGCGGACGGACGCGGGCAGCAGCCCGA
>DASTEU010000411.1:0-4143 GCA_035709325.1 Candidatus Limnocylindrales bacterium
CGCGATCAGCGGCCTGTCGGTCTACCTGAACGCATTCGGCGTCAAGCAGGTGCCCGACGCCGCGGTCTACACGACCCTCAAGAACGGCGTCGCCGCCTTCATCCTCGTCGCGCTCGCCCTCTCGTTGCGCAGCGCACCGGCATCCGGCAGGTTCGGCCTCGGCGGGCTCGACACCCGCGGTCGGCTGGGCGTCCTGGCAATCGCAATCGTCGGGGGCAGCGTGCCCTTCGTCCTCTTCTTCACCGGCCTCGCGATGGCGACCGCCCCGACGGCGGCGTTCATCCACAAGACGCTCTTCATCTGGGTCGCGGTCATGGCCGTCCCGCTGCTCGGCGAGCGCTTCGGGGTCATCCAGATCGCTGCCCTCGCGACGCTGCTCGTCGGCCAGCTCCTCGTCGCCCCGCCCACCGGCGTCAGCTGGGGCGGCGGCGAGACGATGATCCTCGCGGCGACCCTTCTCTGGTCGGTCGAGGTCGTCCTCGCGAAGCGGCTCCTGGGCGGCGTCTCGTCGGCGGCGCTGGGCGCCGCCCGCATGGGCCTCGGGTTCGTGATCCTTGTCGGTTACCTCGTGGTCAGTGGCAAAGCCGGCGGCCTCGCGGCGATCGCGCCCGAGGCCTGGTTCTGGGTCCTCGTCACCGGGACGCTGCTCGCCGGCTACGTCGCGACGTGGTACGCCGCCTTGGCCCACGCTCCGGCGACGGTCGTCACGAGCGTCCTCGTCGCGGCGTCGGTCGTGACCGGCGTGCTGACCGCGATCACGAAGGGGGCGGCCCCCGATCCGGTCGTGGTGGGCGGCTACCTCCTCGTCATCGCCGGTGTCGGCCTGACGCTCGTCGCGAGCGTCCTCCGTCCGGCCACGGCCGATGCCGGCGCACGCGCCGCGGCCTGAGACGGCCCGCCCGCCGAGCGGGCCGGTCCTCTTCGCCCGCTACGCCTACGGCCCGAACCGCCTCGGCCTCTGCGGCCCCGACGACGCGCCGGCGCTGCTCGGCGGCACGACCGAGGGCGGTGACGAGCGGGAGCTCCGCCACCTCGCCCGCGGCTTCGAGGGTGCCTACCCGTACCTCGAGCTGATCGCGCGGGCGAACGGGATCGCCGACCCGCTCGATCGGCGCGTCGTCGACGCTTACTGGCTGGGCAGCGGCCTGCTCGACGCGGTCACGCCGAACGCCTTCGCCGATTCGCTCCGGCTGCGCTTCAGGCCGCGCCTCGGCCAGCCAACCTGGCGGGCACTGGAGTCGAGCGCGCCGGCAGGGGCGAAGCCGGTCCACGCCTTCCACGTCCTCGACGTGTTTCCGAAGGTCGGCCTGATGCGGAGCGAGCAGGTCGACGACGTCCTGCGGACGATGGACTCGTGCCGGATCCGGTGGGGCCGCGTCCTCGAACGCGACGGCGACGCCCTTGTCGTCAATGCCGTGCCGCTGGCCTTCGACGACGGCAAGCTGGCCCTGGGCGCCCCGCGCCGCGAGCGGATCACGGCCTGGCGCGACGGGAAGGGGTTCCTCGGCGACGTCGCGGCCGGCGACGTGGTCTCGATCCACTGGGACTGGGCCTGCGACCGCCTCGACGCTGCGGCGCTCGCCCGCCTGCGGTCCTGGACGCTGCGCCAGCTCGCGATCGCGAACCAGACGATCTGACGCCCCCGTCGCTGCCCCCGGCGCTTGCCTCGATTACCAACGGGGGTGGTGGTACGTCCGGCGGCGGCACGGTTCGCCATGCCCCAGCGGGCCGGCGCCGGCGGAATCAGCCGTCCGCAGCTACCCCGGCGCGGTCAGGGATGCGGCAACCCCTCGCCCCCGCCCATAGCACCACCCGGGTTGGTAAACGAGCGGTCCGGCAACGGCGGCCGCGCGGCCGCGCCGACGCGCCGCCGCGCACCCCGGCGCCGAGCCCGACGGGACTCATCCCCACCTCTGGCCGCCGAGCGTCATACCGATCGCCATGAGGACGATGAGCAGGCCGATCGCCCCGATCATCGCGAGCGGGCTTCCGATGAACCGGACGGCCAGCGGGCGGTCGGTCCCGGGCTGCCACCTCGAGCGCATCGTCGGTACCCCTGCCGGGCTGAATGCGACCCCGAGGAGGAGGCCGGCGACGAGCCCGCCGATGTGGGCGATGTTGTCGACGAAGCCGAGCGAGAAGCCGATGAGCACGTTGATGACGATGAGCGTCCCGATCTGGCTCAGGAGCGCCCGGCCGCGCCGGTCGATCATCGGCAGGTGCAGGCGCGACGCGGCGAAGAGGACGCCGAACATCCCGAAGATCGCGCCCGACGCGCCGACACCGAACCGAGCATCCCCGAATGCGAACGTCGCGATCGAGCCGCCCGCCGCCGCCACGACGTAGAACCCGACCATCCGAGCCGAGCCGTAGATCTGCTCGACGAGCGGGCCGCAGATGTAGAGCGCGTACATGTTGAAGCCGAGGTGCATGAGGGCGAACGCGAACCCGGCGTCGAAGCCGCCGTGGACGAGGGTGACGGTCCAGATCCGCCAGAACTGCCCAGCCGCGATCGCCTCCTTGTCGAGTGACAGGAGGTTGTAAATCAGCTGGCTGTCGGCCGGGCTCGCAATCATGGCCGTCAGCGAGATCGCCGCGGTCAGGCCGATGATCGCGTACGTCGCGATCGGCAGGACGCTGCCGCGGCCGCGGGCGAAGTACCGCCGCGACGCGCGGACGTTGCCGGTCTCCTTGGCCAGCCAGCCGAGACGGTTCGCGATCTCGGGTTTGTCGGCGGCGGGCGCCCGCCGGTCGGCCTCGCGATAGGCAAGGATCGCGCCCTGCAGATCGCCCTCGCGCACGCGGGCGGCCGCGACCTCCCGCCAGGCGAAGTAGGTCGACGGCGTCTCGGGCAGCTGGAGGACCGCCTCCCAGGTCACGAGCGCGCCGGCCTCGTCGTCCATCCGATAGCGGCTCTGGCCGGCGCCGAGCAGTGCCGCGGCCGTCACCTCGGGATCGTCGAAGCCGATCACCCGGCGGTAGTGGAGGAACGCGTCCTGGAAGTCGCCGGCCGCGAGCAGCTCGGCGCCGCGGTCCAGGAGCAGCCTCGCCTCGTCGCGAGAGAGCGGTCCGTCGGTGTCGAGGCTGGCGGGCCGGCCGGTCGTCGGGGAATCGTCCATGCGGCCCGACGATACAGGAGGCGCCGCTAGACTTGCCCGGCATGTGTGGTCGGTTCACCCAGCAGCGGCCCGCGTCCGAGCTTGCCGAGATCTTCTCCGCCGAGCCGCTCGTGGACGATCCGGGTCCGCGCTACAACGTCGCCCCGACCGACGACGTCCTCGTCGTCGTCCAGCGCGAGGAGCGGCGGGCCGTCACGGCGTACCGTTGGGGGCTGATCCCGCACTGGGCCGAAGACGTCAAGGTCGGTTCGCGGATGTTCAACGCCCGGGCAGAGACGCTCACCTCGAGCCCGGCCTTCCGAGACGCGTTGCGGCGCAAGCGATGCCTCGTGCCGGTCGACGCCTTCTACGAATGGCGCCGCGAGGGCGCCGTTCGCCAGCCCTACACGATCGCCCGCACCGACGGGCGGCCGCTCGTCCTGGCCGGACTCTGGTCGGGCTGGCGGGACCCGGCGACCGAAGCGGTTCTGCGCACGTTCACGATCGTGACGACCCGCCCGAACGACACGATCGCCGAACTCCACGATCGGATGCCGGTGATCCTCGACGATGCCGCCTGGCCCATCTGGCTCGATCCGTCGCGGTCGGACTCCGGCGAGCTCCTCGCGATGCTCGAGCCCGACGATCGCATTGAGCTCGCCCTGCGCCCGGTCAGCCGCCTGGTCAACGACGTCCGCAACGACGGGCCGGAGCTCGTGGTGCCGCTCGCGGGCTGACCGGGTCTGCTGCCCCGTCGTCGAGTTCCCCGTCAGGCGTCCGTGGCGGAGGTCCAGCCGGTGCCGCTCGACGCGGCCGCGAACGCCTCGGCCGGTGGTTCGCCGCGCTCGAGCCTCGCCGCGTACTCGCCGACGACCCGGGCGAATGTGCCGTCCGGATCGTCGACCTGGGCTTCGAGGACCGTCGCCTCCGGCCCGAGGGCTGTCGGCTGTGCCTCCCCCGCGCCGATGATCACGACGAGCGCCGCGCCGGCCCAGCGGGCGGCCGCGGCGGCAGCCTCGAGGGCGTCGGGGGCGAGGGGCTCGGC
>DASTEU010000412.1:0-4363 GCA_035709325.1 Candidatus Limnocylindrales bacterium
CAGCATGTAGGGCGTCTCGGGATCGGTCGGGCCGATCGGCAGCGGGTCGGCGCCGGCTCCGGCGGCCATCGCATCGTCCCAGGCCAGGTCGCGCCCCGCCGTCCATGGCATGTCCCGCGCGGCCTCGCCGAGTCTCCGGACGACGACGACACGCTCGACGGACGGCGCCGCGGCAACCGCCTCGTCGGCGACCGCCTTCATCGCCACCAGGCGGCCCCGGCGCCAGAACCCGTCGGCCGTGACGAGCAGGCGCGCGCTGCTGTCGGCGAGGCGGGCCGCAACGGCCGGCGCGCCGTAGCCCGAGAAGATCGGCGTGTAGATCGCCCCGATCAGCCCGAGCCCCAGGACCGTGACGACCGTCTCGGGCAGCATCGGCAGGAAGACGCCGACCCGGTCGCCCGCCTCGACGCCGAGGGTCCGGAACGACCCCGCAGCCCGCTCGACAGCGGCCCGCAACTCGGCGTTCGTGAGCGTCCGGACGTCGCCCGGCTCGCCTTCCCAGGCAAGCGCCTCGCCGTCGGGGTCGCGCTCTGCGCGAGGCCCGGTCGCCGCCTCCGCGTAGTTGAAGGCGCCGCCGATCCACCAGCGAGCCCACTCGGGACCGCCGGCTACGTCGAGGACGCGCGTCGCCCGTCGCTGCCAGCTGAGGCCGAGATCGTCGACGGCGAGGCCCCAGAACCACGCCGGATCGTCGACGGCTCGCGCCTGGAGCGCCTCGAGGCCCGCCGCTCCCGACGCCCGCAGGAGCCCGGCGAGCCGCGACTCGGCGAGCAGCTCTCGGGTCGGTCGCCAGGCCGCGTCGGGCACGTCGCAACCGAAGATCGGGCCCGAAGTTCCGCCGTGCCGGCTCACTCCGGCGGAGCCTCGCCGCCTTCGGCCATCGCCAGGACGTCCTCGCGAGTGGCGACCATGTTGTGCAGCCGGCGGCCGTGCTCGATCGTCGACGCGACGACCTCGTCCTCGCTGCCGGCGACCTTCCAGCCGCACGCGCAACGGACCGTCAGCGTCGCCTCGGTCACGTGGGTCAGCGGCGTGTCGTCCATCGGTCAGCCGAGGCTCCGGAATGGCTCCGGAACGTAGCCGCCCAGGACCGGACGCCATCCCGGCGGGAGCTCGGCGGCGACGACCGGATCGTCGGTTGCCAGCCACGCGAGGTGGCGGAGGCCGTGCTCCAGGACGGCGCCCGTGGCGATCTCGCGAGGGGCGGCCGTCGCCTCCGACCGGGCGAGAGGCGCTCGATCGATCGGGGCGCTCGCCATCTCGCCGACGAGCGTCCGGTCGATGACGATCACGAAGCTCAGGATCACCGCGTCGCGATCGCGACGCCACGACGTCGAGTGGACGAGGATCGGCGGGCCGACGACGTCGCGCACGACCCGGTCGACGACTTCGACAGGATGCTCCGTCACGCCCAGCTCGATGAGCCACGGCGCCGGGCCGCAGGGTCCGGTCAGGGCGGGCCGGTCGCCGTCGAGCCAGAGGACGAACAGCTCGGCTTGTATCGGGCCATCGATGTCCCATCCGGCGGGCGTCCGCGTCATCGCATCATCCTAGTCCGGCCGCTCCTGCTCGGCCGCCCGAGGGTAACGGATCCCGTCCCCGTCCCGCGGAACGCCCGGCGTTCCGTGGTGCCCCGAACCGCCCGGTACCACCGTCCGGTCGAGGCGCCCCGAACGTACGGGTTGCGCCTACGCACCATGCGGGGCAACGTCCCGCACATGTTCAGACGCCACCGGAGCGATCCGGAACCGACCCTCGGCGAGGCCCTCCGCGACCGGCTGGAGTCGCTGGCGGTGTCGTCGCGCACCGCGCGGACCGCGGTCGACCGCAGCCTGGTGCGCCGGCACATCGCGACATCGGCGTCCGCGTCGCACGGCCTCCGCGATCGACTCCGCCAACCGATCCTGTCGACCCCGCAGGGCTGACAGCACGGCGGGCGGCGCGGGTCAGGGCGCCGCCCGCAGGATCCGGCCCCGGGAACGAGGCTGTTCATCCGCACGCCGCCGCGTATCGTGGCCGGATGACGACCGACGGCAGCCGGCGGCGCGGGACCCGGCGAACGGCGGGCGGGATCGCCCTGCTCCCGTGGCGGACCGTTCGAAACCCCTACCGACCCGTCGAGATCCTCGACCCCGATGCGGTCGAGACGCTCCATCGGGCATCGCTCCGGGTCCTTTCCGAGATCGGGGTCGAGGTGCTCGGTGACCGGGCCCTCGATCTGCTCGCGCGCGCGGGCGCGAGCGTCGACCGCACCGATCGGCGGGTCCGGCTCGATCCGGCCCTGGTCGAGGAGCTGGTGGCCCTCGCCCCGTCGAGCTTCGTCGTCCATGCCCGGAATCCGGCCCGGAGCGTGAGAATCGGTGACGAGCACGTCGTGTTCTGCTCGGTCGGCGGTCCCGCGTTCGTCAGCGACCTGGACCGCGGCCGGCGCCCCGGCAATCACGCCGACTTCCTCGACTACGTCCGGGTCATCGGCGCCCTCGACGTGATCCACCAGGAAGGCGGGGGCCCGCTCGAGCCGACCGACCTGCCGGTCGCCACCCGCCACCTCGACATGTACCAGGCACTGGCCACGCTCCTCGACAAGACGTGGCACTGCCTCGGCGCAGGGCGGACGGTCGTCGCCGACGCGATCGAGATCGCCTGCCTCGCCCGCGGCGTCGACCGGGCGACCCTCCTCGCCGAGCCGAGTCTCATGACGGTCATCAACACGAACTCGCCGCTCCGCCTCGACGGTCCGATGTCCGACGGGTTGATCGAGATGGCCGTCCATGGCCAGCCGGTCGTGGCGACGCCGTTCACGCTCGCGGGGGCGATGAGCCCCGCGACGCTCGCCGGGGCAATCGCCCAGCAGAACGCCGAGGCGCTCTTCATGGTCGCGCTGGCCCAGATGGCCCGACCCGGCGCCCCGGTGGTCTACGGCGGCTTCACCTCGAACGTCGACATGCGGACCGGCTCGCCGGCGTTCGGCACGCCCGAATACGTCAAAGCCGCGTTCGCGACCGGCCAGATGGCGCGTCGCTACCGACTGCCGTGGCGTTCGTCGAACGCGACCGCGTCGAACGTCGTCGACGCCCAGGCCGCATACGAGTCGGAGATGGCGATCTGGGGCGCGGTCATGGGGGGCGTGAGCCTGCTGTACCAGGGCGCCGGCTGGCTCGAAGGCGGCCTGACGGCGAGTTTCGAGAAGCTCATCCTCGATGCGGAGCTGCTCCAGCTCATCGCCGAAGTCCTCGTCCCGTTCAGAGTTGACGAGGCCGAGATCGGGCTCGAGGCCATGGCAGCCGTGGGTCCGGGCGGGCACCACTTTGCGACGGCCCACACCCTCGAGCGATTCGAGACGGCCTTCTACCGACCGCTGCTGTCCGACTGGCGGAACTTCGAGGCATGGCAGGAGGATGGCGCACGCACGGCGACCGAACGCGCGAACGGGATCTGGAAGCGGCTGCTGGCCGCCTACGAGCCACCCCCGCTCGACCCCGCCGCAACGGAAGCCATCGAGGCGTTCGTCGCCCGGCGCCGCGATGAGATCGGGGTCGGGGCGGGCTGACCCGCCCCGACCGCCTTACTCGGTGTCGGGGCCTCCCGGCGCGTCGCGCAGCCACTCGGTCTGGTCGTCGCTCGTCGGCGACGCCTCGCCGGTGCCGCCGGGGTCCGGCTCGCCGGAGCCACCGGCCGATCGGTCGCTGCCGACGCCGAACCCGCCGCCCGATCCGGTCGCCTGGCCGGCCGGGGGCTGGGTCTCGCGATCCTGGGCGTGACCGGGGTTGTCGGTCGAGGCAGCGGCCCCGGGATCGACCTGCGAGTCGGGGACGGCGCTCGGCCGCCCTGCTTCGTTCTCGGTGTGGGGGCCGGCCGTCGAGCCGACGGCCGGCCGCTCGTCGGTCACCGGTCGGTGACGCGCTCGCCGTGGATCTCGCCGCGCCAGGCGCCGGTCGGCGTGCCCCGCGACTCGACGAACTCCTTGAAACGCTCCAGGTCGCCCTTGACCCGCCGCTCCACGAAGCCGAGCGCCGCGCCGACGGTCTCGACGGGACCCTGCGGATCGACGTCCATCCGGAGCGTCAGCCGCGTCCGGTTCGGATCGAGCGACTGGAAGAGAATGGCGCCGGCGTTCTCGTCCCCGCTGATGGCCTTCCAGGCGATCCGGACGTCCGGTGTCTGATCGGTGATCTCGGCGGTCCACTCCTTGCGCTGGCCGGCGATCTCGGCGGTCCAGTCGAGGAACTTGTCGTCGCGCTGGACGACGCGCTCGACGCCCTCCATGAAGCGCGGGAACTCCTCGAACTGGGTCCACTGGTCGTAGGCGACGCGGACGGGCACGTCGACGTCGATGGATTCCTCGAAGCGGGGCATGGTCTGT
>DASTEU010000413.1:0-2056 GCA_035709325.1 Candidatus Limnocylindrales bacterium
GCCGGTCCTGCGTTCATACCGCACCCACCGCTCGCGGGCTCGCGGTCAGCCGCGTCCCGAAGGCCGGGTCCGAGAGGGCCCGCTCGAGCGCCCGCTCGGCCGAGGCGTCGGCGATGACCGCCTCGGCGCCGTCCCAGCTCAGCGCCGCGAGGGCGGCCCGGATCTTGGGAACCATGCCGCCGGCGATGACTCCTTCGGCGATGAGCGCGTCGGCCTCGGCCGCGGTCAGGGTCTCGAGACGGTTGCCCTCGGCGTCGCGGACCCCGTCGACGTCGGTCAGGAGGACGAGCTGCCGAGCCCCGAGGCCGGCGGCGATGCCGGCCGCGACGTCGTCGGCGTTGACGTTGCAGACGATGCCCTCCTCGTCGCGGGCGAGGGGCGCGACGACCGGCACCTGGCCGCCGACGAGGACCGCGTCGAGCAGGTCGCGGCGGAGCCCGACGACGTGGGCGACCAGGCCCATGCCCGGGACGCGTTCGCTGATCAGCAAACCGCCGTCGACCCCCGACAGCCCGACCGCGTCGACGCCGAGGTCGCGCAGGCCCGCGACGAGTTCGCTGTTCACGACGCCGCGCAGGACCGCGGCCGCGACCTCGAGCGCCGCCTGGTCGGTGACCCGCAGGCCGTTCTCGAACTTCGAGGGGACGCCCATCCGCTCGAGCCACTCGGTGATCCGCTTGCCGCCGCCGTGGACGAGGACGACCGGCCGCCGCCGGGCGACCGCCGCCACCTCATCGAGAACTTGGCGCTGATCGGCGATCGTCGTGCCACCCAGCTTGACGACGAGAATCTCACTCATGTCGTGTATTCCGAGTTCTCGATGACGTAGGCCTCGGTCAAATCGCAGCCGAAGGCCTCGCCCGTGCCGTCGCCGAGGCCGAGGTCGAGGCGGATCAGGAGCTCCGGCCCGTCCATCGCGGCCCGGGCGGCGGCGCGGTCGAAGTCGAGCGGTCCGCCGCTCGACCCGTCGAAGACGAGGTGGCCGGCGATCGCGATCCGCAGCCGGTCCGGGTCGACCGCGGCCGCGGAGCCCCCGCGTGCGGCCGCGTCGACCGCACGCATGCCCGCCGCCTCGAGCACGGCCGTCTCCGCGAGCCGGGCGTTGCCCGCCGCTCCGGCGATCCGGCCCCAGTTCGGGTCGCGGCCGTGGACGGCCGCCTTGACGAGCGACGACGAGACGACCGATCGGGCGACCGCCCGGGCGTCCGCGTCGTCGCGCGCCCCCGAGACCTGGCAGGTGATGAGCGTCGTCGCCCCCTCGCCGTCGGCGGCCTGCTGGCGGGCCAGGTCGCGGGCGACCGCCTCGAGCGCGCCGGCGAGGGCTCGTGCCTCGGCCGAGCCGGCCCGCACCGGCGCCGCGCCCGCGGTTCCGGAGGCCAGCACGAAGACCGTGTCGTTCGTGCTCGTGTCGCCGTCCACGCTGAGCTGGTTCCACGTCCGGGCCGCGGCCGGCCGGAGCATCGCGTGGAGGAGCGCCGGCTCGACGCTCGCGTCGGTCAGGACGACCGCGAGCATCGTCGCCATCCGCGGGTGGATCATCCCGACGCCCTTGCAGATCCCGGAGACGCGTACCGACCGGACGGCGAGCCCGTCGGGGTCGGGCAGCGAGATCGTCGTCGTCGCGACCTTCGTCACCGAATCGGTCGTCCGCAGCGCGACGGCTGCGGCGTCGAGCGCCTCGTCGGTGGTGTCGAGCGCGGGTACGAGCGCGGCGATTCCGGGTCCCACGCGGTCGAGCGGCAGTCGGGTCCCGATGATGCCGGTCGAGAGCAGGAGCGTCCGCTCGATCGGCCCAGCGAGGGCCCGCGCGAGGGCGTCGGCGACCGCGTCCTGGTCGGTATCGCCGGCCGCGCCGGTCGCAGCGTTCGCCGAGCCGCTCGTCGAGACGACGCCGTCGGCCCAGCCGTAGCCGCCGCGCCCCGAGGGTTCCGTCGCGGCGAGGTGCGCCTTCGAGAGCCGGACCGGCGCCGCGGCGAAGGCGTTCGGGGTGAAGATCGCGGCCGCCGCGGCGGGGAGAGGCCGGCCGGCCTCGTCGGGGAGCGTCGCGATGATCGCC
>DASTEU010000414.1:0-3483 GCA_035709325.1 Candidatus Limnocylindrales bacterium
GGCGGTCGCCGGTGCGGCCGCGGGCGGCTGGATCGGGGCCGGCATCCTCGGGCCCCAGCGCCGCACGCCGACCGGCTCGCTGCCCGTGGATCGAATCGTCCGCACGACATGTTCGCCCAACTGCACGGGCTCCTGCGGCCAGCTCGCGTTCGTCCGCGACGAGCGCATCGTGAAGATCCAGCAGGCCGCCGACTATCCCGACGCCGCCTACAACCCGCGGGGCTGCATGAAGGGCCTCAGCTATCACCTCCAGGTCCACGGCCCCGACCGGATCTTGACCCCGCTCGTGCGGACCGGCGATCGGGGCAGCGGCGAGTTCCGCCCGGCGACCTGGGAAGAGGCGCTCGATCAAATCGCCGGCGATCTGCGCCGCATCGGCGAGGAGCACGGCTGGGACAGCATTCACGTCTTCGGCCAGGTGCCCGGCTCGGGCTACGTGCAGAAGGGCGCGAACTACCGGGCCTGCGCGCTGCTCGGCATGAGCCACGGCACGAGCTTCGACTTCAACGGCGACCTGCCGATGGGCATGCCGATCACGTTCGGCGTCCAGAACGCGGAGCACGAGGCGAAGGACTGGGCGAACAGCAGGTTCCTCCTGCTCGTCGGGGCGAACCCGGTCGAGACGCGCATCCCCGACGTCCATTTCATCTGGGACGCGGTCGAACGCGGCGCCCGCCTCGTCGTGATCGACCCGGTCTTCTCCGGGACGGCGGCGAAGGCCGACGCCTGGCTCCAGCCGAAGCCGGGCACCGACGCCGCCCTCGCTCTCGGGCTCGTCCGCCAGATCCTCGCCGACGGCGCGGCCGACGAGGCGTTCCTGCGGGCCTACACCGACGCGCCGCTCCTCGTTCGCAACGACACCGGGCGGCGGCTCCGCGAGCGCGATCTCGTCGACGGCATCGCCGCCGACGCGCCCGACCGGTTCGTCGCCTGGGACCCCGGCCGGGGCGAGCCCGTCCTCGTCGGCACGGAGCGCCTCGGCCCGCCCGGCGGCGTCGCGACGGCGGCCCTCGACGGCAGCGTCAGGGTCCCCCGATCCGGCGCCGCCGAGATCGCGGCCAAGCCCTCGTTCGTCCATGTTCGCGACGAGGTGGACCGCTGGACGCCGGAGCGGGTCGAGGCAGTGACGGGCGTTCCGGCGGCGAGCGTCGTCACGCTCGCCCGCGCGTTCGCCGCGGAGAAGCCGGCGGCCATCCTCATGGGCGGCGGCGCGAACCACTGGTTCCACGGCGACCTCACCGGGCGGGCCTTCGCCCTGCTGTCGGCCGTCACCGGCAACATCGGGCGGTCGGGCGGCGGCTTCTCGGTGTACGTCGGCCAGTACAAGGTCCGGGTCGACACCTCGCCATGGTGGAGCCCCGGCGGGATGAAGGCGCCGGTCGTGCCGAGCATCTATTTCGTCCGCGGCCGGACCCCCACGATGCACCCCGACGTGCCGTACCCCGCAGCCGGCTTCAAGGCGCTCGTCTGCACGTTCGCGAACATGTTCCTCCAGTCGCCGGACGTGAACCGGCTTCACGAGACGCTGCGCCGTCTCGAGCTCATCGTCGTCGTCGACCACCAGATGACCGACACCGTCCGCTGGGCCGACGTCGTCCTGCCGGCGACGACGTGGTATGAGAAGACCGACCTCACCGCCACGCCACTCCACCCGTTCCTCCAGCTCCAGCAGCCGGCGATCGCGCCCGTCGGCGAATCGCGCTCGGAGCTCGCGATCTGGCGCGAGATCGTCCGGCGGATCGACCCGGCCCTCGCCGCCGAGTGGTTCGACATCGACGAGGACGAGGCGATCCGCCAGATCCTCGAGGCAGGCGGCGGCCCGGGCGGGCCCACGGAGGGCATCACGCTCGACGACCTCAGGCAGGGCCCGGTTCGCCTGCGGGTGCCCGATCCCGACATCCCGTTCCTCGCCCAGGTCCGCGACCTCGAGCCGTTCCCGCCGCGATCGCTCCCGGCGCCGCTCGAGGCGACCGCCGCCTTCGTCCCGACCGGCCGGATCGAGTTCTACAAGGAGGAGGCGCGGTTCCTCGAGCTCGGCGAGCAGGTGCCGACCCACCGGGAGCCGTACGACGACGGGATCCACGATCCGGCGGACTGGCCGCTCGTCCTGCTCTCGCCGCACAGCAAGTGGCGGATCCACTCGACCTATTCGAACAACGCCTGGCTGGCCGAGATCCACGGCGGCCGCCCGACGGTCCTCCTCCACCCGGACGACGCGACCGCCCGCGACATCGGCGACGGCGACCCGATCCGCGTCCACAACACCCGCGGCAGCCTCGAGGCCTGGGCCCACGTCTCCGAGGCTGCGGGGCGCGGGACGGCCACGCTGCCCGAGGGCTGGTGGTCGCGCTACTTCGGCGCGGGCCAGGGCGTGAACGAGCTCACTTCGTCGGAGGTCAACCCGATCCATGAGGTCCACTTCGTGGCGAACATGTGGTCGCCCTCGACCGGCTGGAAGGACTGCCGCTGCGAGGTCGAGAAGGTCGTGGCGAGGATGGCGGCCGGGGTGGTTCCGGCCGCGGGAGCGCCGGCGGGAGCGGTCGATGGCTGAACCGGTCGATCCGATCGCCGCCCTGCCCGAGGCATCTCGCCGCTACGGCGAGCTCGGGCCGCACTCGGACGCACCGCGCTGGGGCATGGTCGTCGACCAGGAGCGGTGCATCGGCTGCTGGTCGTGCGGCGTCATCTGCAAGAGCGAGAACGACGTCCCGCTCGGGATGTGGTGGAACCGGATCCTCACCGAGGGGGAGGCGCTGGACACGCCGACGAGCGACCACGGCCGGCTCGAGATGCACTGGCTGCCGCTCGCCTGCCAGCACTGCGACAACGCTCCGTGCGTCAAGGTCTGTCCGGTCGGTGCCACGTTCCACGGCGACGGCGGCCTCGTCCTCCAGGATTCGGAGCGCTGCATCGGCTGCCGCTACTGCATGGTGGCCTGCCCGTACGGCGTCCGGACGTTCAACTGGGGGGCGCCGGAGCGGCCGACCGACTTCGACACCGGGATGGTCCCGCCGCGGCCGGTCGGGACCGTCGAGAAGTGCACGATGTGCGTGCACCGCCTCGCCGACGGCCAGGTTCCATCGTGCGTCTGGTCGTGCCCTGCCCAGGCCCGGATCTTCGGCGACCTGGCCGACCCCGAGAGCCGCGTCATACAGCTGGTCCGCGATCGTGAGGGCGAGCGGCTGCTCGAGGAGCGCGGGACGGAGCCGAAGGTCTGGTTCCTGCCGCCGCGGCGGAGGCGCGGGCTGTGAGGGCCGAAGTCGTCGCCGGCGGCCGCGGGTCGTCCCTTCGTCACCCGAATCCGGCGCTCGCTGCGTGGCTCGCGTTCCTCGGAGTCGTGATGCTGGTCGGATTCGGCGCCTGGGTCTACCAGACCCAGCAGGGCCTGGTCGTCACGGCGATGCGCAACACGGTCATGTGGGGCCAGTACATCCTGTTCTTCATGTTCTTCGTCGGCCTGTCGGCCGGCGGGCTGATCGTCGC
>DASTEU010000415.1:0-2556 GCA_035709325.1 Candidatus Limnocylindrales bacterium
GGCGACGGCGACCGGCTGGCGGCCCGCCCGGCCGAGCTCGTCCGGCACGATCGTCCCGAGCACCAGGACGACGAGGACGGCGGCGGCGACGTTGAGGCCGGCCGTCATCCGCGGCAGGGAGCCCTTTGCCCGGGCGGCGTACACGATCGCGGCGAGGACGACGAGTCCCCATGCCGCGAGCTGGGCCCGGTCGTCGAGGCCGAGATCGGCGAGGCCGGCCGAGACGTGGCCGAACGCGAAGAACGCCACGACGAGGGCGGTCGCGACGACCGCTCCGCGGCGCAGGTCGCGGAAGGCAAGTCCGAGAACGGCCGTCAGGCCGACGGCCGCGGCCACGCTCCGAACGAGCGGCGCGGCTGCGTCGACGGGCAGGACCTCGTCGAGGTTGACCGAGTAGAGGAACAGCACCGCGTAGCCCGCGAGCAGGACCGGATGGAGCGGGATGCGCGTCATGGTTGCCTCGTGCGCCTCATGGCCGCCTCACCACCGCCGGAGCAGGAACAGCACCCGCTCGCTGTCGCTGAGCGGCGCCTCGCGGACGACCTCGAAGCGGCTCGCGGCGGCCGCCCGGAACCCCTCGAGGTGGTACTCGGGGAAGACGTCGCGCCGGGTCGCGAGCAGCCGTCCGACCATCGGGTCGGCCTTCGGCACGAACTCGACGATCGCCCACGGTGCGAGGTCGGCCAGGAGGTCGACCAGCATCGGGAGTGGCACGTTGCGAGCGATCGCCAGGTGGTGGACGAGGGCCAGCGCGAGGACAACGTCGGCGTCCGCCCGCTCGAGCAGCGATCGCCGCTCGCGGCCCGCCCAGCCGAGCGCCGGGCTCGGATTGGCGACGTCCGCGACGAGGGGCAGGATGTCCTCCCGGCCGGCGTCCCGAACGGCGCGGTAGTGCCGCTCGGCGGCCGCCGGATCGATGTCGAGCGCGATCACCCGCTTGCCGGCATCGGCCGCGATCCAGCTGAACCGACCGGTGTTCGCGCCCAGGTCCCAGACCCGGTCGCCGGGCACGTCGCGGACGAACCCTTCGACGAGGCGGTCCTTGTCGGCGGCCGCTCGCTCGCCATAACTCGTGTGCTCCGCGTAGTCGGCCCACTCGGTTCCGGCCGGCCGCCAATCGAGCGCGGCGGTCGTCGAGCGGAGGTTTCGGACGAGGCCCTCGAGTCTGGTCCGGCTGAGGCTCGGCCGCCGGGCCCGTCGACCGCCGTCGTCGGCGGCCGCATGGCGAGCCTGGGCCCGCGCGTGCAGGTGGAGGTGGGACAGGAGGCCGAAGTCGAGCCGGGTCCGCCACGGCAGGAGCCGGCTGGCGAGGTCGAGCGGCACGCCGTCCGGGCCGGTGCGGAGGAGGCCGAGCAGCCGGACGTCGCGCCTGGCGGCGAGCGCGAGCGGCGCGAGGAACTGCTCGCAGAACTGGCGGTAGGCGACCCACGGTGAGCCCTCCTCGAGCGGCTCGAACGAGAGCGAGTCGATGAGGATCGGGCGGCCGCGCTGGAACTGGACGTTGAAGGCCGAAGCGTCTTTTAGCGTCCAGCCGGCGGCGATCGCCGCGAGCTGGACGTCGAGGGTCAGGAGCGCCGCTTCGCGGAGCTCGCCGAACGTCCACTCCCAGGGGTAGCTGATGAAGTCGATCGGCTCGGGCCGGATGACGGCGTGGGCCCCCGGCGTCGGGGCGAGACTCCGTTCGACCGTCTCGTGGCCGATGAGCCGGCGCTCGTCGACGAGGCGGCGCTTGAAGGCGCTCGCGTCGAACGCGTCCCATTCGGCCGCGAACGCCGGCTGGATCTGACGGTAGGGTCGCCCGTCGCGCCAGAAGACGAAGCCGCTCGGGTCGCGGAACGAGGCCCCGTCGCGATCGGCCGGCGGGCTGTCGGCGGGGGCGAGCTGGGACCTGCCTGGATCAGCCGTCGGCGCGCGCGTCATCCCCGACGCCGGGTGCTCCTGCTGTCGTGTCGCGGTCGGCGGCCTCGTCGTCGGGCGACCGGCGCACGGCGTGGATCGCCCGGGCGATCTGCGAGCGCAGGAAGATGGGGATCGCGACGACGGCGGCGATCGCGGCTTGGATGACCAGGCTGCCGGAGCCCGGATCGATGTACGCAAGCAGGGGGATCATCGGTGGCCTTCCTCCGAGGCGTCCGGGACGGGCCCGGAAGCCGCGAGGATACTGCGGCTCGCGAATCAGCGGGATTCGGCGCGCGCGCCCGGTTCGTGACATCGGCATCGCGGCGCTGACCTTCGGCGAGCCGGCCGCGGCTCTCCGACGGGCGAGTGCGAGAATCTCGCGGGGCGGCGGGCGGCGGGGCTGCTGCCCTACCGTTCGATCCGGAAGTCGAGGAAGTGCGTCGCGCAGCTGATGCACGGGTCGTAGGACCGGATCAGCTGCTCGAGGCGGTGGGTGGCCTCCTCGTGCGGCAGGTCGAGGACCGACGGCGCGAAGAACGCCAGGTCGGCCTCGATCGCCGCCTGGTTCTGGCTCGTCGGGGGCACGATCTGGGCGCCGGCGATCCGCCCTCGCTCGTCGATCTCGTAGCGGTGGAAGAGCAGGCCTCGCGGCGCCTC